>JAAUTF010000376.1 GCA_012031775.1 Candidatus Altimarinota bacterium
TGAGAGCCGAGAGCACAGAGCTGAGAACCAAGGAACCAAGGAACTAAGGAACCAAGAACTGAGAGCGCAGAGCGCAGAGCCGAGAGCTGAGAACCGAGAACCGGGCGAAGCTGTTCGGCTCACGTATCACGCATTACGCTTCACAGTAGACCGATGAACCTTCTGAATCCTGAATCCTGAATTCTGAATCCTACCCATGACCCAAAAACTCAACCGCAATACTGGCCTCGATATGGTACGCGCCACCGAGGCCGCTGCTATCAGCGCCGCTCGCTGGATGGGCCTCGGCTACCGCGACCAAGCTCATCGCGCCGCGTCTGAGGCCATGGCCGCCGCATTACGTACCCTCGACATCGACGGGCGCATCGTTATTGGTGAAGAGGGACGCGTCGACACCGCCGAAGAGCTGTGCAGCGGGCACAAGGTTGGCACCGGGCGCGGCGACCGGCTCGATGTTGTGGTCGATCCAGTAGACGGCCTGCGCCTGCTGGTGAACGGGCGCGCCGGTGCAGTGGCGGTCGCAGCGGTCGCACCTTATGGCGCGATGTGGTCGCCCACACCAGCGATCTATATGGACAAGATCGTCGTCAACCGCGACGTAGCGCCGCACTTGTTCCCGAGTGCCTCGACGCCCCCGCTGCCTGGACGCTCGCGCTCGTGGCGCGTGTCAAACAAAAGCCCGTGCGCGACCTGGTGGTCTTCGTGCTCGACCGCCCACGCCACGCCGATCTGATTGGCGAGATCCGCGCTGCCGGTGCGCGCGCAATGCTCGCCGACGACGGCGATATCTCCGGTGCAGTGCTGGCCGCGCTGCCCGACGGCGATGTCGACTTGCTGATGGGCATTGGTGGTGCCGCCGAGGGCGTGATCGCCGCCTGCGCTGTCAAAGCGCTCGGCGGCGGCATGCTCACCCGCCTCGCCCCCCAGACCGATCGTGAGCGTCGCGCTATCGCTGAGGCCAGCCTCGACACACGCCGCATCCGCAGCGCCGACGACTTGGTGGACGGCAATCAGATTTTTTTCGTCGCCACCGGCATCACCGACGGGCTCCTCCTCGACGGCGTCAGCCTCAGCAATGATCGTGCTGCTACCAATTCGCTCATCCTGCGCTGCGAAACCCGCACCCGCCGCACCATCGTCGCCGATCACCAGATCGACCCTGATAGCTGAGCGTACAGGCACCGACCGCTACGCTCCCACCCGTATAGGAGGTAGCGATTATGGGGAAGAAACGACCGCCAGCCGGGCGGCGCATCGCGCGCCCCAGGCGAGCAGTGTAGCCGCCGAAAGCACAGCACAACGCACTTTTTCTGTTCGGGTTTGATGCTTATCGTTGCTATTCGTTCCAGCTTTTGTAGAAGCGCCGAATGTAACCGCTCAGTCCTTGCGCCGTGAAGAGCGCTTGCTGGTAGTGTGGATCGCGCGGTTGTGCCAGCTGCTGGCGTACCTCGGCGCGCAACGCCGTTTCATCGAGCTTTGTCGCCACGCCGTTGCGCAGCGCCCAGCGCCCACCGACCATCACATCGCGCACGTGGCGCGAGCTGATCGTGCGCAGTAGCGCCTCACGCAGCGCCTCGCCCTCCAGCTGTGAGTCGAGCAAGATGTCGTTTATGTCAATCAATACAAGATCGGCGTCGGCACCCGGCGTGATCCGACCGATCTGTAACTCTGGCCCCCAGGCGGCAAGCGCGCCACCGCGCCCACCCATATGCCAGATGTCGCGCGCGGCAACCGTCGGCGCTTCGGCCCCTGGTCGATTCGCCAAAGTCCAGGCCAGCCGCAGCTCGCGCAGGTAGTCGTCGTCGCCATCGAAGCTCAGGCCGGCACTGCCGATGCCCACCGCGATGCCGCTGCGCGCGATCTCGGCCAGCGGCGCGATACCGCAGCGGGAACGCAGATCGGCGCTCGGACAATGGAGAACACCCACCCCACGTTCGGCAAGCAGCTCCAGGTCATCGAAATCCGGCCAGACGAGATGGGGGCAGCTCAGCCATGGCCCAAGCACACCGAGCGCTTCCAGGTGCCAAATATGTGTCCGACCCCAGCGCCGATGGGCAAAGCGCATCTGGTAGTAGCTCGCCAACAACGGTAGCACTAGGCGTAAACCACGTTGCTGTGCAAAGGCAGTCATCTCCAACAGCAGTTCGTCGCTGCACCACGGCGCGTCTTCTAAGCCCAGTTGGAGCTGCACCCACCGACGCGAACTATCTTCGAGCACTTGCAATTGATGGACAGCATCCAGATACTCTGCCACTGGCAGGGTGGAAAACGCGCTCTGGGCTGCGCTGTGTGCTCTCAGCCCCGGCGGCAATCCACGCCGAAAGCGTTCCTCATCGTCGTACACCAGGCCCAGGCGATCGGCAAAGGGCAGATGGAGCGCTACGCGCAGCCCAGCGTCGCGATAACCGTGAATCGTCGCTGTGACATCTTCAATCACGGTCGCTGATTGCGGGCGGTAACTCACAAGCACGGTGCTTACACCTGTTCGCAGCAAACGCAGCCCATGCCAAGAAGCAAGAGTAGCAGCATCAACCCGAGGCTGTGATACGGCCATCAGATGGCGCAGCTCGTGCATGTCATCGCCACTTAGCGCCTGCCAGCTGCGAGCATATGCATCGCAGAGCGCGGGAACGAGCAGCATCTCAGGGCCGCCCACCACTTCCACCTGCGGAAAACGCTCGTGCAGTGCGGCCCAACCTCCGACAGCTATAACCGCTTCGTCATCCACCAGCACGCCCACATCGTGAGCAGGCGGCGTAGTCGGGTCGAGCAATGCGAGGCCAGCACGGATCAGACGTGTCATAGAGGCTCCTGAATTCTGACTCCTGACTCCTGAATTCCTCCAATTGACAGCTTACTACAAACCATTATACAGCGTTATAACGCGATGAAACCTTGCTCATCTAGTCATAAACGCTTGACACCTCACAAGCGCGGCCCGTATAATGCAACAGAGGTGTGGTACGGATAGGGAAAGTTATGACCAGTGATGAGTTCGAACAACTGGTTGTCGAGGCGTTAGAGGAGTTACCCTCGGCTTTTGCCAGCTATCTGGACAATGTTGAGATCATCGTCGAGCGTCGCCCACGGCGCGCGCATCGGCGTGCGCTGGGCATCAAACCCTGGCAGAGTGTGTACGGTATGTACGAGGGCGTGCCGCTCACCGAGCGCGAGCAGAGCCTGATCGTTACCCCCGACACGATCGTGATTTTTCAGGAGCCACTCGAGCGCGATTTTCGCACCGCCGGCCAGCTGCGCGAGCAAGTACGGCGCACTGTTCTGCACGAGATCGCACACGTCTTCGGCATCAGCGACGAACGTCTGCACGAACTTGGTGCGTATTAAAGGTCATAGAGTATAAGGAGCTGTGCCGTTGCTAGTGGCTACGCTGCCAGCGACGACACAAACTGCTATACAAACCGTGAAGGATCGTTTTGGTGATCGTTTTCCGCCGTTTCATTCTGGGCGCTATTTATCTGACAGCGTTGTTTGTAGCTGGGGCATTGGTCGTGCAATCACTGCAGCACGCGCGTGAGTGGCCCAGTGTTTTCAACGATCGTGCTACCCCAACGCCGGTGGTGATCGTGGCAACGCCAACAAGTGTGCCGACGCCGGTAGCCATGATCACGCTGCCGACGGTGACACAGCCAACACCGCTGCCCGCCCCCGAGGATGCACCCGAGCAGGTGAGTTACCACCCCAAGAGCGGGCGCTATGTCGTCGCCTGGCTGCCGCCCGTCTTCGACGGCGGCGCACGCGCATCTTTCGAAGCTAATAAAGATATTATCGACGATATTAGCCCCTTCTGGTATGTCACCGATGGCAGCGGCCAGCTCTATGGCAATCGCGACGATAATCTGGTTCGGATTGCACACGAAAACAATATTCGTATTATCCCGACGATCCACAATGTCGGCGAGCCGGGCGCGGTTGTCGGGTTGCTCACAAACCCGCAACGCCGCGCGCGCCACATTCAGATCATCGTCGATGAGGTGCTCGCCCGCAACTACGACGGCATCGATATCGATTATGAGTCGCTCGATCCCTCAATGCGCGAACCTTATTCGGCTCTTATCCGTGAGCTTGCCGCCGCGTTGCACCCGCATAATAAATTGCTCACTGTCGCTGTTCACGCCAAGGCCAGCGACTGGGGCGGCTTAGGGGGCTTTCAGGATTGGGTTGAGATCGGTAAACACGTCGATCAGATGCGGATTATGACCTACGATTACCATTGGCGCGGCAGCACGCCCGGCCCCGTCGCCCCGCTCTATTGGATCGAGTCGGTTGCCGAGTACGCTGTCAGCGTTGTCGACCCAGGCAAGGTGTTGATCGGCGTTCACTTCTACGGCTACGACTGGCCGCCGAACGGCAACGCCACTGCACGCCCCTGGAGTGTCATCGAGGATATGATCGCCGAGCAGGGCGCGACGCTCAACCGCATGGAACGTGATGCAAATGGCCCGGTCGACGAAAGCTACTTCTTTTATAACTCCGCCCAGGGCCGCCGCACGGTCTGGTTTATGACCGATAGTGGCCTTGAGTCGAAGCTCGACACTGTTCACACGATGGATCTTGCCGGGATCGCCATCTGGCAGCTCGGGTACGAAAAGCCAGAATATTGGGACGTGATCCGTGAGTCGTTGGCCGAGAATCCCTGGCTTATCCAGCGCGCTATCAACCCACTGCTGCCGGAACACTAACACACGCTTTCTAAAAGCGTGTGTTATGGTAGATTGTGGCGACAAAGCCGTTACAAGCTACCATCATAGATCCTTTCTATATCAAGTTATGACAGAAAGCGCCGTCAAATCGAATACCAACGAAGCTCAGCGGCTCTACCAGCGCGGCATTGCTGCAGCGCGCGGCGGCCATAAACGTGTAGCCGCTGGTTTGCTGACGCACTCGATCCGCCTTGACCCGCATAACGAACTGGCCTGGCTCTGGCTCAGCGGTGTGCTGGAAGATCCGCAGCAGATCGCGTTTTGCCTGCAATCGGTGCTGAAGCTTAACCCGAACAACCAGCGCGCCCAGCAAGGCCTGCGCTGGCTTGAAGAGCGCAACCTGCTTAAGGGCGCACCCGCTAGCAGCGCCGACTTGCCGGAGATCGATGATGAGTCGGCACGCGAGCGCGTCGCCCGCACACAGGGCGAATCCTGGTGGGTGAACTGGCGGCAGAGCCGACGCGACATGCGGCGTGTACGGTTGTTGCTCTGGAGCGTGCCGCTCGTGGCTGTTTCGCTTGCCTTGCTGTTCTACGTGAGTGTGACCACAACACTGCAGGCCAACGAGGCCGAGCAGGCTCCGCTTGTGCAGGCCGCTGTGGAACCGATTATCGCGCCGCCCGCGCCGCCTATCTTGGAAGCTGAACCGATCTCGCTGCGCCAGAGCATGACGGTAGGCTATCTCAATGCGTTTGCGCCGCTGCGCACTCGGTTGCGTGAGGCTACCGATACCTTTCGCAATATCGCGGTCACGCCTGGCAACGCGTCGGTGCGTCACGTCTCGGCAACACAAAGCTTCCGCGAGACTGTAGCCGGCGCGCTGGCCGAGATGGATACGCTGCGCCCACCGCTGAATTTGCAGCAGGCCCACAACGACTATCGCGAAGGGCTCGAACTCGAGCTCGAAGGCCTCGACGCCTTGTTGGAATATTACGCTAGCTTTAATGTCGAGCACGCCAATCGCGCTGCCATTCGCTTCCAACAGGCCGAGGCTTACTTCGACCGCGCCCGCGCCGTTTTCTCCGCCCAGAATGCGCAGATCGAACAAATCAGCGCCATCTCGCCATATACCCCGCGCTAAGGTGACAGGTGTTGGTTACAGGGTGCAGTACTCGATCTTGCCTACATTGCCTAACCCCGTCACCTGACCTGTCACCTGTCACCTATACTGGCACGTTGCTTGTAAGAACAAGACATTTAGCATATCATGGCAAAGAAGCTAGATGCTGCGCCTATGGAAGCGCAGCCGAGCGAAGATTCCAGGAGGACATTATGAGTTACCGACGTCCGGATGGTGGCTCAGCGCGGAGTAGCAGTGATCGAGGGTACAACGGCTCGGCTTTTGGCACGATTAGTGGGTGGGTGATCGCCGCGCTGATCGCCGGTGCGATTATGGTGATTGGCTTTATTATTGGCGGCGCGACAGGCGCTGCGGGCGCATACTTGGCGCAGTCGCCAGCGCACGGCCTGCC
>JAAUTF010000377.1 GCA_012031775.1 Candidatus Altimarinota bacterium
GCTCATATGCCGTCCCAAAGCCCGATCGCTCCTGCGCGTTCCAACGCTGATAGGCGAGCAGAAACGGCACAATATGGAAACTGGCCGTGGCCACTTCAAGTTGATACAACCGCCCTATCACACCTGTAGCCGCTAGATAGCCGCTGCGCTCGAAGCGCTCGACGGCGGCGGCAACATCGTAGCGCACCGCAACGTGCTCGATCTGCCAGCCCATTGTGCGGCGCTCCAACAAGGCGTACTGCGCGCTCGGGTTGCCGTCGAGCGGCAGGCCCACTGAACCAGCAGTGACCAGCCGCCGCCCCTGCCACACGCGCAACGCCCCGACATGATTGTGGCCGCGCACGATGATCTCCGCGTTTACGTCAGGAAACATCGCCGTAAGATCGTCCTCCGGGGTGTGCGCACGAATGGAGTCGCGGTCGTTGCGCAGCGAAGCATGCACGAAGAGCAACTCGGGGTGCCTCGGGCAGGCGCAGATGTAGCGGCAACAGCTCCAGTTCGGCGCGTGCGGCAACACCTAGCTCGTGCGCCGCCCAGTGCAAGGGCGCAAACTGCTCGGTCGCCCAGTCCGGATCGGCAGCGGTAGTGCCGAAATGCGCCGCGTAACGCTCGTGGTTACCGCGAATAATTGCGCAGTTCAAGCCGCGCGCCAGCTGCCAGCAACTCGCCGAATCGGGTGACCCGATCACCACATCGCCGAGTATCACCAACCGATCGACGTGCTGGCGCGCCACATGGTCAAGTGCTGCTTCGAAGGCCAGCAGGTTGCCGTGAATGTCGCCTAAAACGGCGATACGCATATTTCTTCCTGGTGTAAGCTGATACACGACTGGAAGCGCCAGTCGTGTATCAGCTTACACCATTTTGCTGTATAGCTAGCTGGTGGCATAATGATACAAGTTTACGTCTGGTGCTTGGCAGTACAGCTACCAAGCACCAGACGCAAAAAGGAACCCACGCCTGATTTGTGAGGAGCATGCTTATGGAAGAGAGCCAACTGCGCGCTGCGCTGCAGGAACTCAATGGCTTGCTGCGCGAGCTGCACCGCGGCCTGATCGCCGCAACCCGCCGCGAGTACGAGGCCGCACATGGGCCGATCGGCGGGCCGTATGCCCTGCTCGGGCTCGTCGCCAACGATCCCGCCTTCGCCTGGCTGCGCCCGCTCAGCGCACTGATTGTGCAGCTCGACGAACTGGAAGAACAAGCAGCCATCGAGGTGCTACAGGCCGCTGCCCTACGCGCCGCTGTAGCCCAGCTGGTGCTGCCCTCCGACCCCGAAAGCGCCGGGGCGCTTTTCTATGCCCGCCTACGCGAGGCGCGCGACGCCGAACCCTCGCTTGTCGTCACCCACACCCATGTGCGTATGGCGCTTGGCGCGCTGCCGCAGAGCTAGCGCAGGATTCAGAACTTAGGATTCAGGATTCAGCAGCCCGCAGAGCGTTTCATCGTGATGTGTGAGGCGTGATCCGTGATCCGTGAGGCGCGAACCCTAAGCATACTGGTTTTCATCCGAGCGCTGCCATTCTGAATCCTGACTTCTGAATTCTGAATTCTCACAAAGCGTGCAACACCTCGGCGAAGACGATCGAGCGCGGCATCACACCGTCGTCCTCATAATCCCACCAGGTCGAGAGCAATGCCTGGCAGAGCGCCCAATCGCGGATGCGGCGGCGCTCGAATCCCAGTGTTTCAGCGAGCACTGCAATGCGCCGCTCGGTGATGCGCGCCAGATCGGGCCAGCTGTACACATAGGGGATAGGGTTGCGCAGCAAAGCGCCCGTCTCGTAGACCGGCTCGCCGATGACGCCTTTGGGGTCGATCGCCAGCCAGGGCGCGCGCCGGGCTGAGAGCATATTTTCGTGGTGCAGGTCGCCGTGCAGCACCACCGGCGCTGCTTGCGTAGCCAGCAACTCTGAGTACAGCGCTTCGACCTCACGCACCAGCGGCTCGGGAAATGGGCCGCTGCCGCCGCCAAAGGTCGGGCGCAGCGCAGCAAGATCCTGCGCCCACTGTTCGACGGTGATAAAACTATGCTGCGCTGGCACCGGTCGCCAGAGCGTCTGCATCACCTCGGCGGCGATACGTGTGGCCTGCTCGTCGTCGTGCTCGGCCAGCGCCACGAGCGTATTACCCGGCTCCAGTCGCTCCATCAGCGCGATCCCGCGTGCGGCATCAGCTTCCAAAATGCGCGCACAGCCGCGCCCAGCGTAAAGCAGCATAGCCGCCAGGCCGCTGCCCATATCCTCGCTGCCCGGCACGCCGAGTTTCAACACCACTGGCTGTCCGTCGCTGCGCCAGGCCAGCGCAACATAATTGTACGAGAGCGCAAACGGCGCGCCAAGCGTCAATCCCCAGCGCCGGGCTGTGTCGGCGAGCAAGGCCGGCAACTCGGCCAACCACGCCGCCCCGCGCTCGCCAAACGTGACATTGATCTGCCGGACAAAAGCGGGTGGAAGATCCATATAGCATCTATTGTTCTGTTCGCCACGAAGCGCACGAAGCGCACGAAGGCCGGGCAAAAGTGCGTGGCTGCCACCTCCCGGCAGCTACCTGTGCGCGGACTATTCCGTCAGCACTTTCCGTCTCGACTGCGTGCAAGCTGTTATCATCGAGAAGGTGAGCCGAATGAAGTTGAGCTTGTTGCATTCGCTTACGCAGGACGTCGTCGCCGTATCACCCTGCATTGGCGAACAGATCCAGACACCAATCGTTGCAGCGCATGAGCTGGCTTGGTGGGTACTCGAAATCGAGCTGCCCGCGAAGCGTAAAGCCCGCTTTCCGGCAGATCGTGTTCGATGGCGCGTTATCGACCGATGGAAACGCGTGCAAGGAGCGATGCTTGCGTTCGCTGCGGGTGCGCTCCACGATTTTCGCGATCGCTCGCGTGGCAATACCCTGGCCTTGAAATCTTGGCAGCACGCTCCAACCAGTTTCCCAGACGTACTGGCTCTGCCTTTCTTTCTGCCAGTAGCCGATTGATCCGGCTGCAGCTCGCTCGCTCCCAACCACAATTACGAACATCGAGCCCAAACCGGAATGACTACTCTAGCAATACCGTTCATGGCGTTCGCGAATCTTTTGGGGAGTCTCAGGACTGCCAAGATGTTCCGTCATAACCGGATCGCCCATCAGCCGATCAAGAAGCTCGAGGTCATGATCTAATCATGGTCGAATATCGACCGTGATGTGCTCCGTGTTAAGCATGTCTTGCTCCGAGTTTAATCTACCTTGAATATCCACTCCGCGCTTCACAAGCGGGCTACCTCATTATTGAGCCACGAAGAACACAAAATACCTGAAACGCCCGGCTTCGTCCCCGTCGTGCCTTTCGTGGCAACAAGCGCACGGCTTCGTATGCCCGCGTAGTGCAACGCGCCAGCGCGGCGGAATGGCGTCGACGCCGCGCGAATACGGCGTCAGCTTGCTGAGCGACGAAATACTTCCGTAGCGCCGGATAGCTGTAAAAGCACAATGTGGCCGGTAGTGTCGCGGCTTTTCCACGACACTACCAACCACATTTCTTTTCCTAAACTGGCTACCAAATTCGGATACATAGTTGCGGTTTGTGGTGGTGTGTTGGCGGCGTAGCCGCCAACACACCACCACAAACAATAACCTTTCATCCGAATTTGGTGTTACTCATACATGGCTCGCAGCTCGGAGTTGCGGCGCAGGCGGTTCAGAATATTACGCTTGAGCGCATAGACTTCATCCACACCGGCGAAGAGGTCGTTGCGGGCAGCGAATATGTCGCCAGGCTTCATGCCCAGGATAAAGGAGCTATGGACAACTATGCGCTCGGCCTCGCTCGAGAGCAGTTCGTTGATATAATTCCAGAACTCAACACGATGCACACGCTCGGTGGCCTCTTCATCCGCCTCGCTAAACGCCTGATTGTTCCAGTTGATGCTCTCTTCGGGCAGCATATCGTTCCAGTTATGAGCGCGCACGGCGTCGATCACTACACAGTTGGCGCAACGCCGCAGGTAGTTCAGCAGCGAGGCCAGGCTGGGGAAGGAGCGAAAGCGCTCTGCGGGGATAGCGCGCCAGAAGCGCGTAAACGCCGCGCTGACGAAGTATTCGCTGCTCTCGCCGCTCATGGTAAAAGCGCCGGTGCGGCGCACCCAATGCTCGGCGAGCGGGAAATAATGCTGATAGAGAAAAGCCCAGGCCTGGTCGTCGCGGTCGACAAGGGCGCGGCGGAACAGCTCGTAGGCGTAGCGCGGATCGTGGTTTTCGTGGCGGTAAAACGACCGGCTCTCGTCGTTGCACCAGCGCATCAGCACGCTCATCTCGATCTTGGCAAGATCAAGCTCATCGCCTGCGGGAAGAGCATAGGCGTTCGCGTAGTGCGGGGCGGCCGGGCGCTGGGTCGTCATCTGCTGCGTCATCACTGCCTCCTCATCGCTTGAGCGGCTGAGTACCGCATTTCGCTTTACTCAACGCAGTGTAGGCTGTAGGGGCGCGTTTTCGCAGGGCGGCAAGCTCCTGATTAGCTGACGATCGAGGGGAGGATTTGATCGAGGCGGGTGGTAGCCACACTGGCAGTGAAGCTATCAGTGTGGCTACCACCCGCCTCATGGTCTACTTCAGCAACAAATACCCCACGCCGCGCCGAGTCTGGATCAAATCAGAGGAAGGGTCGATCTTGCGTAGCATCGAGCGCAGGTTGCTAACAGCGCGGTCGAGGGCATCGGCGTCGAGGCCGGGATCGTACTCGCGACCCCAGATCGCCTGGGCGCACGCTTCACGCGTGCAGAGTTCGCCACCGTGCTCGTAGAGATGGCTGAGCAGGCGGAACTGGTTGGGCGTGAGGTTGAGCGGCTGCGCCGCGAGATAAAAACACGCGCGCGCTCGTCGTAGCGCAGCCGCGCGGTGGGCACCACTGTCGGGTCGGGATCGATAAATCGCAGCAGTTCGTTTGGCGCGCCGAAACCTAACGCATCACGGTTGCCGAGCAGATGCGGCGCGTGGATCAGCTGGCCGTTGACGTAAGTGCCATTGGCGCTGCCGGCATCGTGCAGCACAAACCGTGGCCCCTCGCGCTCGATGCGCGCGTGCAACCGCGACACTGTTGCCCGCTGCACGACGATATCGCACAGACTCGAGCGCCCGATCGTGCAGACAGCCGACGTCAGCACAATATCGGCGGGCTCTACTTCGTCGCTCAGCGCAACCAGCCGCGCATACGGCGCATCGATCTCGATCATCGTCTTCCCCCGTGTGATGATGGATATTGTACACGATTCTTTAGAACCGAGAACTGAGAACTATTGAACCATTGAACCTGGCCCCATGCGAGGCCAGGCTTAGTTCCTCGGTTCTCAGTAGTTCCTTCATTCCCTGGTTCTAAGTTCCTTGGTTCTCAGCTCTATGCGCTCCTCCATGCTACAATAAACCGTACCTTTTCATATGAGACCCACGTATGATCGAACCGGGGACGCTGATCCAGCAGCGCTATCAGATCGTCCGCCTGATCGGGCGCGGCGGGATGGGCGCGGTGTACGAGGCGATTGACCAGCGGCTAAAAAATACAGTCGCGCTTAAGCAGATGTTGAGCACCGGTGCGGAAAGCAGCGAGGCCTTTGAGCGCGAAGCACAGATCCTGGCTGGGCTGCGCCATCCCGCGCTGCCCAAAGTCTTCGACTACTTCCCCGACCCACGCGGGCGCTTTTTGACGATGGAGTTTTTTGGCGGTGCCGATCTGGCTGCGCTGCAAGCGCGTCGGGGCGGCCCCTTCCCCAGCGCCGATGTGCGCGCCTGGGCCTTGCAGTTGCTCGATGCGCTGAGCTACCTGCATCGCCAGCAGCCACCGGTCGTTCACCGCGATATTAAGCCGCAGAACCTGAAACTTACCGTCGAAGGTCAGGTGGTGCTGCTCGATTTCGGCCTAGCGAAGGATAGCAGCCACAGCGGCGAGAGCTTTTTCGGCTATACCTTGCAGTACGCGCCGCTTGAGCAGATCGAGGGCAGCGGCACCGAGCCGCGCAGCGATCTCTACGCGCTCGCCGCCACACTCTTTCAGCTGCTCACCGATCGCGCCCCGATCAGCGCGCCGGTGCGTGCCGATGCTCTGCTCGGCGGGCGCGCCGATCCACAGCCGCTGGCGAGCGAGCTGAACGCTGAAGTGCCCCAAGTATGGCGGCAGCACTGCATCAGGCGCTCGCGCTGCACCGCGAGGGCCGACCGG
>JAAUTF010000378.1 GCA_012031775.1 Candidatus Altimarinota bacterium
GCGCCGGGCGGAAGTCGGCGACAGCGGCGTTCATAATCAAGATATCGGCGTCGGCGCAGGCGCGCTGCACGGCCTCGCGCATCTGTAATGCCGTCTCGACGCGCACACATGTCAGCGCAGTCGGCGGCACCAGTGCGGTCGGCCCACTGATCAGCGTCACCGTCGCACCAAGGTCACGCGCCTGGCTCGCCAGCGCATAGCCCATCTGCCCAGAAGAGCGGTTGCCGATGTAGCGCACCGGGTCGATCGGCTCTTGTGTGCCACCAGCAGTCACAACCACGTGCCTGCCGCTTAATGGCCCACTGTGACGCCCGAGCAAGGCGCGGATTTCGCCCTCAAGCACTGCTGGCTCAGGTAGGCGGCCTTTGCCCACCATCGGCTCGGCCATACGGCCTTCTGCCGGTTCAAGCACCGTGAAACCGCGCGACCGCAGTGTGCTTAGATTAGCCTGTGTGGCCGGGTTGCTGTACATATGCGGATTCATCGCCGGTGCCACCAGAATCGGTGCCTCGGTCGCCAACACCGTCGTCGTCAGCAGGTCGTCGCTGATACCGGCGGCAATGCGCGCGATACTATTGGCTGTCGCCGGTGCGATCACCACAAGGTCGGCATGGAGGCCAAGTGCAACATGGCCGACCACGCCGTCTTCCGGCAGCGCCCACATATCGTTGCGCACGGCGCGCCCGGTGAGCGCCTGAAACGTCGCCGCGCCGACAAACCGCTCAGCCGACTCGGTCAGAATGACGTCGACGAGCGCGCCGGCCAGTGTCAGGTTACGGGCGAGCTCAGCAACTTTATAGGCTGCAATGCTGCCGCATACCCCCAACACGATATGTTTATTGCTCAGTACATCCATAGCTCGCGCATAGCTCGTATCATCTTAACGCCGGTGATGCGTGAAAGATACGTACACCTGCCCGCTCACACAATGCGGCAGGCACAATCTGCAATAGCGCTTTGTGGCGGCGCAAACGCCATCCCAAATGTGCAATCCGCAATGAGCCCGGCGGCGGCATTGTAGCATTGTGACGCGGGCGCGTCAAAGTGGTACAATACCGTGTATGATATACGATCGCTATGCAGCCGTATATGATGGCAGCGGTCAGATCCGCTTTGCACTCTTGTTATCGGCCTATCTCGATGAAGTGCTACGCCGACATCAGGTTTCTGGGCGGCGTCTAGTCGATCTGGCCTGCGGCACTGGCACGCTGGCGTTGATGATGGCCGCACAGGGCTGGCAGGTGATCGGCGTCGATCGTTCCGCTGCGATGCTGGCGCAGGCGCGGGCGAAACTGGAACATTCGCCCTATCGCCATATGATAGACTTGCGACAGGGCGATATGCGCGATGTGGTGCAGCTACTCGCCACCGCCGATGCCGACCTGGTTACATGTACCTACGATAGCCTGAATTACATGCTCAGCGAGCGCGATCTCGCCGCGTGCTTTCGCTCGGCAGCTTTTGCCCTTGCGCCCGGCGGCTTGCTGATCGCCGATATGAATACCCAACACTTTCTTCAGTACGATTGGGGCGAGTGCGTGATCCACGAGTTGATAGATTATGTGCAGGTCGAGCAGAGCTATTTCGACCCGCAGCACGCTATCGTGACTATGGCGCTGTCGTGTTTCGTCGGCGACGACGAGCATGGCTATGAGCGGATCGACGAAGTTCATCGCGAGCGCGCCTACGACGATGCAGTCGTGCGTCGCCTGATCGCCGAAGCTGGGCTTTACATCGAAGCGAGCTACGACAGCTTTACTTTCGAGCCGCCGGCTGATGCGACACAGCGTATCTTTTATATCGCTCGCAAACCACGGTAATCCTGCATGTGCTCAGGGTACACAAGCATAGCACGGCCTTCTGAATCCTGACTCCGTCATAGCGCATCGGACACACATGAAACGAGTCGTCGTCATCACTACCGGCGGTACAATCGCTACCCGTCGTGGCCCAATGGTCGGAGGGTCTGTACCAACCTTAAAGGGTGAGGAACTGCTCGCGCTTTTGCCGCGCGACGGCATCGATCTAGCTTTTGAGGAATTCAGCAATCTGCCGAGCAGTCACCTGACACCGGCCAATGCGCTGGAGCTGTCGCAGAAGGTCGAGGCGGTGTTGCTGTCGCCCGATGTCGACGGGGTCGTGATCACCCATGGCAGCGACACACTCGAAGAGACAGCTTATTTGCTCGATCTGACGCTGAAGGCCGGGAAACCTGTGGTGATCACTGGTGCAATGCGCACAGCAGCAAGCTCCGGCTACGATGGCGTGGTCAATTTAGCGAACGCTATTCGGGTTGCTGCCGCTGCCGAGAGCCGCGATCTGGGCACGCTGGTCGTCTTCGACGAAGAGATCCATGCCGCAGCTGCGGTGCAGATGCTGTTCACCCAGGCGCGGCGCGCCTTTGCCTCGCCCGACAGCGGCCCGCTTGGGCGCATCGAAGGGCAGCGTATTGTGTGGCACCAGCGCCCGATCAACCGGCTCTACATCCCCTGCGTCCACCTCGAGCTGATGGTCGACCTGTTGCGGCTCAGCCAGGGTGCCGATCAGCGTCAGCTGCGCCACAGTATTGATGACGGGGCTGCCGGTATCGTGATCGAGACCTTCGGCAGCGGGCGGGTGCCGCCCTGGTGGATTCCGCTGATCAGCGAGGCGATCAGCCGACGCAGCACTGTGGTCATCACCTCGCGCTGCCTTGTCGGCGGTTTGGGCGATGAATACGGTTATGTCGGTGCGTATCACGATTTGCAGCGCCTTGGCGTTTTGTTCGCGAACCATCTTAGCGGGCCGAAAGCGCGTATCAAGCTGATGGTGGCGCTCGGCGCGGCACGCAGCGTGCGCGATCTCAAGGCCTGGTTTACAGCCTAAGGCGTATAAAGAGCAGCCTAGTGGTTGCCATAGATATCATGATGACAATACTTCCACCGATTGATCAAAAAGCACAATACGTCGAAGCTATGTTCGCCCGTATCGCTGCGGGCTACGATCGGGTTAATCGTGTTATGACCTTTGGGCTCGACCAGGGCTGGCGCGAGGTGGTGGTGGATGCAGTAGCGCCGCCGCTCGGCGGTGCGGTGCTCGATGTGGGCACCGGAACGGGCGATTTTCTACCGCTGCTGGCAAGCTGGACACGCGACGGGCTGGTGGTCGGGGTTGATTTTTGCCCGCCGATGATGGTCGAGGGTCTGCCCAAAATCGATCTCGCCGGTGGGTCAGCGCACGCGGCCTTTGTTGGCGGCGATGCACTCAAGCTTCCCTTTGCCGATGCGAGTTTCGATGCGCTCACCACCGGCTTTGCGCTACGTAATGTGGTCGATATCGAGCAGGCGCTGCGCGAGATGTATCGCGTCGCGCGCCCGGGTGCGGCGATGGCATGCCTGGAAGTGGCGCGCCCGCGCAACCCGCTGGTTCGGCTCGGGCACCGCTTTTATTTTGAAGGCGTTGTGCCCTGGATTGGGCAGGTGCTAGGCGGCGATCGCAGCGCATATACCTACCTGCCGCAGTCGGCGCGCCATTTTCCACCGCCCGACCGCCTGGCTACCTTGATGCGCGACGCTGGCTGGCAATTCGTTTCATATCGGCTGCTGGGCTTCGGCGCGGTTGCTGTGCATGTCGGTGCTAAACTTTAGCGCAGATTGCAGATTACTGCGCCAATTGTAAGCTCCAATCGACAATCAACCATACTCTATGTCCTACGATAAACAACGCTCAGAGCGCGAAACGATTATGGCGCAGCGCCTGCGGGCGGCACAAAACCGTAAGCTCGGTGTGGGCGATGAAGACGACGATCTCGCCACGCCGGAGCCGCTCGTTGGCGATGCGGCAGACGAGTACTACGAGCCGGAACCGCCGCGGTATGGCACACCACCGCGGTATGCGCCTACTACCAATACCGGCTGCGCGCTGCCAACGCTCTACCTTGTACTGGGTGCGCTGGTGGCGCTGGCGATGATCGGCTTCTTTCTCAATCGCGCTGCCGGCAGCATCGGCGAGGCCGTGGATAGCGCCGTGCCCGATGTGGCCCAGGTGCTGGCGACGCCGACGGTCGAGATTATCAGCGGTGCAGCGGTGGTACAGCGTATTCAGCAGCTCAACCGACTGGAGACGACCTCGTATACCGTAGAGCGCGTGATCGATGTAAGCCAGGGCAGCAATATCCCGGTGGTCGGCGACTGGTTAGCGGGCGATGCGCTGCTGCTGATCGCGCACGGCGATGTGATCGCCGGCGTCGATCTGCAAGAGCTCGACGCCGGCGATGTAAACGTCTCGCCAGACGGCGCCCAGCTCACGGTGTACTTGCCGCCAGTGCAGATTTTCAGCGCCGCTCTGGATAATGAGAAGACACGGGTGTATGTGCGCAACCGCGGCCTATTTGCGCCTGAAAACAAAGATCTTGAGACACAGGCGCGCCTAGCCGCCGAGAGCGAAATCTTGGCGGCGGCTTGCGAGGGCGGTATCATGCAGCGCGCCACCGACGATGGGCGACGCGCGATGGAGCAGTTGCTCAGTTTGCTCGAATTCGACGCGGTAGAGGTTATCACCGCAGCGCCCGGCAGCTGCGTTGTTTCGGGGCCGTAGCTACAAAAGGACGGGGGTGGCGCGGCAACAGTTTCGCCGCGCCACCCCCGTCCCTATCTCATCACCTGTATAAAGGTGGGGAACACCGATGATGCCCTTGGTCAACGTCTCAATCGTCAGCATCGGCGGCAAGCTTGATGAATTTGTTCAGACCGCACTACGTGAGCAGGGCTATCGCATTGTGCTGCCCGAAGCCGCTAAAGACTCGGCATTTGCTGAGGCCGATCTACTGCTGCTAACGCTTGCGACGGCGCAGGAGCTTACCTACATCCGTGAGGCGCGCGATTGCTTTGGCGGCCCACTGATCGTGATCGGGCCATCCCGTGACTCGCAGCTGCTGATCACGGCGCTGGAAGCCGGGGCCGATGATTATGTGCAGCGTCCGTTTCGCACCGATGAGCTGCTCGCCCGAATTCGGGCGCAGCTGCGCCGCCGAACCAATGGCGTGAACGTTCGCCAGATCGGCGAGCTGCGCATCGATGCCATGCAACAACGGGTGATGTATGCCTCCCACGAGCTACATTTGAGCCGCGTGGAATATCAATTGCTGGTGACACTGCTCAATCACCCGGGGCGACGCTTGCAAGCAGGGTACTTGATCGAACAGGTCTGGGGGCAGCATACTGTCGACGACCTTGAGGTGCTCCAGGCGACGATTCATCGGCTGCGTGGGCTCGTCGAGCGCGACATCGCCAACCCGCAGTTGCTCTGCGGCGATGTACGCCAGGGCTACTGGATAAAAACCGCCGCGTAGGGGTCGCGTGTGCTCGACCTCGACGCGGCGGTGATGTTATGCCTGTTCCATACGCATTATCCACTGCTGTGGGTTACGGATCTCCTCGATCGTCGGCAAGTGCTCGGCCCGCTCCCAAACGCGCGCGGCAAAAGTGATGCCACGTGCCTTGACGACGGCGTCGACAAATGCTTCGCCTTGTTGATACTGCGCCAGTTTCAGATCCATGCCGGTAATGCGGTTGAATAATTGCTCGAACAGCGTCTTGTTCTGCTGGCGCTGCGCGACGCGCTGTTCGATCTGCGCGAAGCTCGGCAGGAGCTGACGGCCAACTGCGTTCATCACGTGGTTGCCGTAGCCCTCGACGAGCGACATCAAGGCTTGCAGCTGGTCGAAGACTTTGCGCTGATCTGGGGTGAGCACCATTTCGATCCAGTGCTCGTTCTTGCCCTGACCCTGCATCAGGCGGTTGATGATGTTGCCGATACCGCTGCCGAGATCCTGCAGCTGGTCGTTCAGCTCATTAAAATAGCCTTGCAGCAAGGTGTTGAAGTGCGCGCGCACCCACGGGTAGGCCTCGAACTCAAAGGCGTGTGTCGTCTCGTGCAGCGCGATCCAAAGCCGAAACTCCTCGTCGTTTAGGCCGAGTTGCGTCTGCACGCGTGCAATGTTTGGCTCGACATAATACAACGCGCCCTGGGCGTTCGGCTCGGGCGAAAGCAGGCTAAGGTCGTACTGGCCGAGCACGCGCCGTGCGAGGTAGCCGAGCAGCGCGCCGATCTGCGCGCCGAGCAGGCGACCATTCACATCGCCGACGAGGCCGGCGA
>JAAUTF010000379.1 GCA_012031775.1 Candidatus Altimarinota bacterium
CGCCCGCGCTGTGAGCGAGGCGTCGAGAAAGAGCTTCAGACCGGCATCGGGCATCACCACTGTGCCGATATCGCGGCCAACCATCACCACCTGGCCGCGCAGCCCGATGGCGCGCTGTTGGCGCACCATCTCGCGGCGCACACCAGGGTGGCAAGCCACCAGCGAGACGCACTGCTCAACCTCAGGTCGGCGGATCTCGGCGGTAACATCTTCACGATCGATGTAAATAATATTCTGGCCGGGGGCGGCATCTGCCGCCGGATGGATGGAGATATCGATCTGAGCAGCTAGCTGTTCGAGCGCGTTGGCGTCGGAAAGGTCGAGATCGCTACGTAGCGCGGCCAGGGTAAGGGCGCGATACATCACACCAGTGTCGAAGTAGAGGTAGCCAAGCCGTTCGGCAAGCAAAGCACCCAGCGTGCTCTTGCCCGAACCGGCAGGGCCATCGATCGCAATAACCGAAGGTATTTCCATAGCCCGCCACAAAGTGCTTACAGCTATAATCAGCGCTTATTGTAGCACAAGGCCGAAAGGCACGGCAACTGTGAAAAGAAGCGCGCATCGCTGCTACGCATAGGGATACCACCAGGACTTTTTTGCCATCTCGAAATCCCAATGGACGTGCTTGGTTTCCAGGAATTCCTCCAGGCCCTCTTCGCCCAACTCGCGCGCACCGCCCGAGAACTTCATACCGCCAAAAGGCCCGGCGTCGTTGTCCGTCAGCGGGTCGTTAACCCAGCAAGTGCCGGCCTTTACCTCTTCATAGTACTGTTTGACCTTCTTCGGATCGTTGGTGTACAGGTTTGCACCCAAGCCGTAGTCGCAGTCGTTAGCCAGTGCTATCGCCTCGTCGAAGCTGTCGTAACTCATGATCGGAATAGTCGGCCCAAAGGTCTCCTCGCGCATCAGACGATAGCTATGATCCACCCCAGTCAGCACAGTCGGCTCGTAGAAGTAGCCGCGCTCGAACTGGGGTGGCCGTTTACCACCGGTGAGAATACGTGCCCCTTTGGCGCGCGCCTCTTCGACCTGGTTTTCCACTTTGTCGCGGTACCTGGCACCAACCAGGGGGCCGATATCGGTGCTCGGCTCGATGCCGGGGCCGAGGCGCAATGTAGCCACGAACGCAACCAGCCGCTCGGTGAATTCCTTCGCGATACTTTGCTGCACATAGACGCGCTCGGTTGACGTGCAGACCTGGCCGGCGTTGAGCAAGGCGGCCCAGGCCACACCGGGCACAGCCACATCGAGGTCGGCATCTTCGGCGACGATAAAAGCATCCTTGCCACCTAACTCAAGATGTGTCTTCTTCACACGCTCGGCGGCTAACCGCGCAATCTCGCGGCCCGTCTCGAAGCTGCCGGTAAAGGCGATAAGATGCGTAGCGGGGCTGACTACTAGCTCGCGCCCAACATCGCCGAAGCCGGTGAGCATATTGAGCACACCTGGCGGCAGATGATCGCAGCAGATCTCGGCGAACCGTAGCGATGAGAGCGGCGTCATCTCGCTCGGTTTGAGCACCACGGCGTTGCCAGCAGCCAGCGCGGGCGCAACCTTCCACGACATCAACAGCAGCGGGTAGTTCCAGGGCACGATACAAGCCACGACGCCGTACGGCTCTTTGAGCACCATCGCTAGCTGGCTCGGCTCGACACTAGGAATAACACGCCCGCGTGTATTGCGCTGTAGCTCGGCGTAATAGTCGAAACATGCCGCACACCAGCCGATCTCATCGCGATTTTCGAGCAGCGGCTTCCCACCTTCCAACGTCATCAGCATAGCCAGATCATCGGTATGCGCACGCATTTTGTGTGCGATCTCGTGCAGCAATTCGGCCTTCTCGTGCGCCGAAGTTTTGCGCCATTGCTTGAAGGCCGTATTGGCGGCAGCCACCGCGCGCCGTGCATCCTCGACCGTTGCACGCGGTACATGGTCGAGCAATTCTTCGCTCGCCGGGTTATGCACTGCAAACAGTTCTCCGCCGCTCGACCCAACAAAAGCGCCATCGATCAGCATGTTTGGCATTATCACCCTCCACTTCTCTGGCAAGAAAATGTCACTACTTTGCGCAGCAAACGCACACGCTAAAGGGGATTGACACGCGGCGAAGCATACGCTACCCTTTGACTTGTGAGAATCAGAACAAAGGCGGTGCTTAAATGATTATCATTCCCTTTCCGGGGTGCGAAACGCCAGACTCTTCATATCGTCAGCACAGTCGGCGGCGTGCGCATGCACCGCGCTCATTGCATATCTACCGCCGTGCTTTGCTCCGGCGGCTCGGTGTATCTAGTAGTGGCGCTCGCCCCGCGTGCGTGATGGATGCCGTCGCACGCGCGCTCCTCGCGTCACGTATAGCAAGCTAGTAACTCCTTTTCAAAACTTCAGTGGCTCGGTGTAACGTAGCAATGTTGCGTTACACCGAGCCACTTTTTTTACAGGTAGCGTACCGCCAGGCGCTTCATATAGGCTAGAATAGCGCTCGCCCCGTTAAGCCGCTGCGGGCTAAGCACCTGCTGTAACCCCATTAACTGAAAGAAATCTGCCGGCACGGCGATGACCTTGTGCGGCGCTACGCCGCGCAGGCCCTCGGCGAGCAGTGCTGCGTAGCCGCGCGTCGTCGGCGATTCGGGCGGGATGTCGAAGTGATAGCGCAAGCCGCCATCGACCAGTTCGGCCTCGACGAAGACCGGCGTCATACACTCGTGAACCTGCTGCATGCCCTTGTGCGCTGCCAGATGTGCGGGCAGCGGCGGCAGTTTGTCAGAGAACTCAAGCAGCAACTCCAGCTTCTCACTGCGGTCGCTAGCCGCAAATTCCTCGATAATCTCCGCCAGGCGCGGTGGGATGTGTTCGTTTTCGTGCATACTCGTGAGCTTCTTTCACAACATACCGGTCGGGGCCACGCATGTACGACCGCGACCGATACCATGATTTACCTCACCCGGCCTGGCATCAGCAGGCCGATCAGCGAGCTCAAAATACGCGCCCGATATTCAATCGCAGTCTGCACATTGCGGTCGTGAATCTCGAGCAAGGTACGATCGGCCTCCATGCCGTCGTCCACCAGGCGCACCGGAATAACTGCAAAGCTGTCGCCATCTAGGTTGATCTCGGTCTTGGCTGCCGGGCGCGCAGCGGCAAAGTCGGCAACATCGCCCTTTACAACATCCACATAGCGCGTCTCTACTCGCAATTGAGCGGCGTTTTCTACATAACGAGCGGCTTTTTCAGCGGCACTGCGGATCGAGTTTTCGAGATCGTTGGGCATGGGTTCCTCTGCTGAGGTTACAGGTTATAGGTTACAAGTTACCGGTTACAGGTTACAGGGCAGAGAGATAGACGGCGACGGTAATTTACAGCGAAGAGCAGGTCGGTTGCGCCAGAGCAGGGTTGCCATCGACCGGCGCAGGCAACGACGCGAACTGAGCCGGTCGCAGCCAGCGGTACAAAGGCCGGCTCAACGGTTCTGCCCGCCGCTATAGCGTTGGAAGCGTTGCTCCTGAAAAAGATCCGTCACAAAGCGCCAGGCGGCGGGCAGCGCCAGCAGCGCGCCCAGCGGTGATACGGCGAGTGTCACCACAATGCTGGCTCCGCGCGTCACGGTCGCGAAGGTGTGCAACAGCGTCAGCCGCGATTGCAAAGCTAAGCGCAGCGTACGACGGTGCAGCACCACCTGATTTGGCAGCACCCCAACTGCCAATACCGTGCTGACCTGTCCTGTCCAACTGACGGTGGTGCGACCTAGCTTTCGCCCCGCAACAACGGTTTCGACCACCGCGAAGTTACTGATGGTCTGCACTACCTGCGCAGTCAGCGCCTGAACTTGGGCAAAGGCACCGCGCGCCTCATCGGGCATTGCTTCATCGTTAGCGCTACCGAAACTCACACCGCTGGCGCGTAGCTCGGCGGCACCGAGCAAAGCCAGTAGACCTTGTTCAGGCAACGCTGTGTCTGCGGCACTGCCGAAGCTCGGCCCGCTAGTCTGGCTCTGACGCAGGGCATCTAAGCGGTGCGGCGTGATCGCCAGCGCACCACGATCGGCGTGCAGGATCGCTTCCGCCGCAGCGATCGCTTCATGCGCCTCAAGCCTATCGTCGGCGAACGTCGCGCGCCAGACCGGCACCGGCAGCATATCGCTTTCAGCAGCGAATGCGATCTCGGGCGGCGCGGGCTGCGCCGCCCATGGCCCGACACTGTTCGGTATGTCGCTCGCAGGATCGATCAGCTGAAAAAAGAATGACTCATCCAAGAATTGCATTTAATGATGGCAAAGCCACCGCACCACCGCTAAATGCAGTGTACTACTTTCCGGCGATCGCCGAGAAGAGTCCGGCGGCCGCAGCAGTAATCGCCCGTACCATCTCGGCACGATTGGTGAGCGCCTGCTGAACCATGCTGCGGTGGATCTCCCAGAGCTGCTCATCGAGCACATCGCCCCGTGTAGGTACAACCACCTGTGTATCGCCATCGAGCGCCACCCGTGTCAGCGCGCGCAGTTGGCCGCCCACCACCTCCTCGTCGCTGAAGCGCACGTCTTCCACTGCGTCGGCAACGTAGGTCTTCACTTCCAGCGTCGCGGCGTTATCGATCGCCTGTTGCATAGTATCGTTCAGCTTGGTGCTGAACTCGCGCAGCGTCTTGACGAGATTTTCCTGTAGCTCCTTCAGGCCATTGCCGTCGCCGCCAAAACCAAAAACGCCGAAATCGACCTCAGTAGCGCCGACGCGTACCTCGACCTGCGCCGCCATCAGGTTCTGTGCCGCTTTTGCTGCCTCAGGCGCTGCCAGCGCTGCTGAGGCTGAAAGCACAGGCACCCCAAGCGTGGGCGCAGCTGCTGCAGACATTGGCACCGATGCTGGGCTTACGCTCGTTGGCAGGGTCAACGTACTAACTCGGGGCGTACAACGCTCGTCGACTGCGCAGCGAGGCTAAGACGCACCGCCGGATCGCCGAGCACGACGTAGCTGCGTGCATCGTTATGTTCAGTCCACTCACGCGTGAGCGTCCAGACATCCGGCACCGCACCGACACGCGCTTCATAGATGCTGTCGGTGAGCACGGTGGCTAGCTCGGCATAGCGGCCATTAAAATATTCAAGCGCCGCGCCGACCGGCTTGTCATTCAGCATCATGGCCTCAAGTGTACTGAGAAAAGTTTTGGTCTGGCTATCGTTTGCGCCGCCGCTGCCGCTGATCGAATAGCCCCAGGCGCGCTCGACGTGGCCGATGACAGCGAGCGCGCCACCAGCCGGATGGCTCAGCATGCGCTGCGGCAGCCGAGCAATAAACGAGCGTTCGGCGAGTTGGGCCAGCGGGCTATTGCGCTTCAAATGCGGGAAATCGTCGAACTGCGGCGTGCCAGCACCAAAGCAGGCGAAATGAAACGCGATCGTCCCGGCGAGCTGCACATCGTCGCCAAGATCGTCGGCCGACAGATACATCTCCGGCGCAAGTTTGCCAGCGCTGCGCAGCGGGCCAGGCCATTCCTGCGCCAGCAGTGCCCCTTGGTGTGCCGCCTGTAACGGGTGCCCGTTGCGGAACTCGACACCATGGCTAGCAGTAAAAAGCACCGCCGGTGTCTCGCCGCCACCAACGATCGTGCGCAGACCGTTCTTCGTCGCCTGATCGGCGAGCAAGGTGGTAACCTGCCAGCCCTTCGGCGCGGCGCGCTCCTGGAGCTGCTGGCTTAGCGGCGCAATCAGCTGCTCGCTGCTCAGTTTCGTCGCCCTATCGTCTTCGTTGCGCACGCCGGCTAGCGCGATCGTGCGCGGTAGCTTCACCAGACCAAGCTCGGCGGCCACAACGCTGCGCGCGTAGCTGGCGTATTCTTCCTTGGTATCAAAACAAAGCCGCCCGACGGCGTATTGCACATCGAGCTGATACTGAAAACGAAAGGGGATGGCATCGGGGCCGCCGATGAGCAGCACATAGTACGGAAAGTGTTCTGGCTCAACAGGGCCGCTCGTTGGCGCACCCTGGCGTGCAAGAAAGCTACGTTTATCGTCCTTCGCCTGGTAGGCTTTCGCGTCGACGCACTCGCGGTAGCGCGCGCCGGCCTGCTCGCGGCGCAGCGCCAGCAGTGGCTGCAACGCCTCGCGGATCGCCGGGTCGTGGTGGCCGCAAAC
>JAAUTF010000380.1 GCA_012031775.1 Candidatus Altimarinota bacterium
GTGCCGCAGGAACAGCCAGTGCGGCCAGATCGCTGGCAGCCTGATCGCGCGCAGCGCGGGCGTCGGCGAGGCCTTGAACAACGGCGGGCGGCGTGGCCGCGCCAAAGGTAGCCTGCATCTGCTCGAACTGTGCGATGATCTGCTCCTGGCGCACGATCTCCGCTTCTAAGCGCTGTCGCTCCGCATCGTCGATCGGTGTTGGTGGCGCGGCGATCTCATCGACGGGCGGGGGTGCTGGTGGCTCCGGCGGGGCAGCGATAACCGTCTCTGCCGCGGTGTTATCCGCCACCACCGCTGTATCGGGCGGGGTAGGCTCCGGCGAGGCACCTGTGCCGAGTGGTACCTCTTCTGTGGGTTCGCCGACAGGAGCCGCGCTGACGGGAGCCGCGCTAACGGGGGCCGCGATCGGTGCTGCCTCTGGCGTTGTAGCCTCGCTCGCCACACCATTCGGCGGCGCGACCTCAATGGCGATTGGCGTCGCCTCGGCGGCGGGCGGGGCTGTCACCGCGCTCAGATCTGCGCCACAGTTTTCGCAGAAGGACTCGCCGGGAAGGTTCATGTGCCCGCACGACGGACAAGCCACAGTGGCATTCGTATGAATTGGTGGTGCCACAGCCGGTGTAGCCAGCATAGTCGGCGCATCGGTACTGGCGCTAGTGGACGCTGTTGTGGGCGCGAGTGCAGCACCACAATTGTCGCAGAACGCCTCGCCAGGAACGACCGTCGCCCCACAATTCGGGCAAATACTTGCCGCTACTGTCGGCTGATCGACGGTAGCAACGACGGCGGCAGGTGCAGGCGCTTCCAGGCGTGTACCGCACTGGTCGCAGAAGCGGTTTCCCGGATCGTTCTGGGCACCACAGGTCGGGCAAGTGATCATCGTTGTTCCTCAACTTTGTTTGTCGTGTGCGACAAACACTTATTCTTCAAGCTTCTGGGTGAGCCGACGGGTTGCGTATTTTAGCTCTTTCTGCGCCTCGGCGCTGAGCCCAGCGCCCTGTTCAAGTTGATCGGCCTGCTGCTGAGTTTTTTCTGCCAGTTCAAGTTCACCCAGATCGAGCAACCGTGTGGCGGCGGCGCGCAGTTTCTGAGTTGCCCCGCTGACATTACCGAGTTCAGCCTCCTGCAGCGCGCGCGTTTGCAATTTGAACGCCGTCACTTTCTCGATAGTGTTCATCGTCGCCGGGTTGTAGGCGGCAGCAGCGGCATCGGCGGTGAAGGAGAGCAGCACATCTTGCTTGACGATCTGTTCGGCCTCGACGCCGACCGGCGTATAATGCAATTCGGCCTGGGCGATGCGAAAATCGCCGACCGCACGCGGTGGCAGCATCAGATCCAGCAGCACCGTGCTTGGGCTGTCGTAGACCAAATCGCCAAGACGAACAGCGACCTCGTTTTCGCCGATCGGCTGATAGCCAAGGTTAGCGATCGTTGGAGTGACGCGATGCACTGCACGTGGTATGGCCTCGCGCACCAGGCGCAGCAGCAGGCGCGCGTCGCGGGCAGCGGTGCCCTGCGCCTGCTGTACAGTGCGCTGAAAGAACTGACCGATCTGGGCCGGATCGGCGATATAATCGGATGTACCGCTGGTGACCTCAGCGAGATCGTCGAGCAGCTTCTCGTTCCATTCGGCCCCAAGCCCGAGCGCGGTGATGCGTGCGCCCGCCTGACCCAGGCTGGCCGCAAGTGCGCGACAGGTATCCTCATCGCCCCAGGTCTGGCCATCGGTGAGCAGCAGCATATGCGAGACGCGATCGGCAGCGAAGCCTTTGCTTAGCTCGCGCTGACCGGCCTCCATGCCGAGCGACATCGCCGTGCCACCAGACTCGACGATGGTATCGACCGCCGCAAGCAGCGCGCTCTGATCGGTAGCGAGAGTGGCGGGCACAAGTGTCTGCACGGTATCGTCGAAAATCACGATCGCGACCGTGTCTTGCGGGGCAAGCATGCCGATAAGGCGGCGGGTCGCGTCCTTCATACTCGCCAGCTTAGGGCCTTGCATCGAGCCGGAGCGGTCGAGAACCAGGCAGAAATTGATCGGAGCGCTCGCCGTCTGCTGGGCAGCGGGCGTAGCTTCGACCAGCAGATAGCCGACCTGCGGTGCGCTGGTGACAGGCACGGGATTGCGGCCCCAGGTACAGATAAGAGTAACCGGCTCGGACATTGATGGCTCTCCTATGCTTCAAAGCGCACGAGAACGGCGGTGATATTGTCTTCGCCGCCGCGCTGGTTAGCTTGCGCGACGAGTTCACGACAGATTATATGGGGATCGGTCTCTTTCGCGATGATACGCTCCATCTCGGCGTCGCGTGTCATCTCCCACTGACCGTCTGAGCAAAGAAACAGCATATCGCCGGGCTTAACACGCTCGCTGAAGACATCGACCTCGATCTCGGATTTATCGCCAAGCGAGCGCATCACGGCGCTGCGTTGGGGGTGGGTGTAAATGTCATCGTCGGTAATCTGGCCAAGCTCGACGAGACGCATCACAAGCGAGTGGTCGCGGCTGATGCGCTGTAATTTGCCTTCACGAAAGAGGTACGCACGGCTATCGCCGACATTCGCGACCGTTAGCCGATCGCCGATAACGAGCGCAAACGTGATTGTGGCACCCATGTCGTTGCCACGCGTCTGACCCTCGCGGAGTACATACTGATTGGCCTGCAGCCCAGCCTGACGCAGTACGTCGCGGGCAGCCGCATCGTCGTAGGGGGCCATACTATCGAGATTGCGCACAAAATAATCGTTGAGCAACACATCAGCGGCACCGCGGATCGCGAGGCCACTGGCGACTTCACCGGCGGCGTGGCCGCCCATACCATCTGAAACAATGTACGCGCCCCACTGCACCGGCGTTGCATTGTTATCGAGGCTGAGCTGCATATGCAGGTAGCTATCTTCGTTGTGGTCGCGCACCATGCCAGTATCGGTGGCTGCGCCGACGATCTGACGCAGCGGCAGTGGATGTGTGCGCTCTGCAAGTAGTTGTTCGAGGCGTGCAGCAAGTTCACTGGCATTGGTGATAGTACCCGTGCGTACCTCGCGCAACGTCGCTGTCAGATCGCCCTCGATGGCCAATTCCTCGCCTTCTTCTTCGCTCAGGCGCTGTGTGGTGCGCGGTGTGGCCGTCAGTTCTTCCAGCAAAGCGGAAAGCGCACGCAGATCGTCACGCACAGCGTCGAGGTGTGCTTCCGCCGAGGCGATACGCTGCATCTCGGGCACGTCGCGCAGTTTCGGTTCACCGGCTGCGGTCACCTCAAGGTTGCTCGCGCCGACCTTGCCGAGCGCAAGGTTCTGAGCGTGCAGGATAGCAAGTAAGGCAGCGAGCTGTGTGCCGACTTTAAGCGCAGCGACTTCGTCAAGCGGCAGTTGGGCCGCCCGCGCCCGCTGTCGTGTAAAACGGCGAGCGCTTGGTCGTCGCGCTCGACATAATCTACGAGTTCAGGTAAAACGGTGCGAGCGTCTGGGTCGGTGATACTCGTGACAAGCAATGGGCCGCTCAACTGGTCGACGTTGCCGAGATAGGCCTGGTAAGTGCGCGGCTCAAGCGAGGCACCGCAGTTCATACAAAAAGACTCGCCAGCCTCGTTGCTCGTAGAGCCACAAGCCCAGCAGCGACGCCAGGGCTGGCTATCGCGCACCGTCACCTGTCCGGGCGTTGCGGGTTCGGGTACTTCGTAGCGCCCACCGAAAAGCGGTTGCGGTTCGGCTTGCGACTGTTCCATCACATTCTCCTCAACCCGGGCGAAAACGCCTGGGCGCTCAACCAGCGGGGCGGTATTGCCCGTCGCTGCTGGCGTCGTAGATGTGGACGACTCGACGGCGGCGAGTGTTGCAGCGAGCCAGCGACGGTCTTCAGCGTCGGGGCGGGCAGTCAGGAGCGGAGCGGCACAATTCCAACAAAAGCGCGCCAGATCGCGGTTGGCGCTGCCACATGCGGAGCAGATCGGCATACTTCAACCCTCACCGCAAACGGTGCTGTGGCGATGCTGATTGCCGCGAAGCTAGCAACATCACGCACATCCTAACTTCCTTCTAAACGAGCTTTTGCCTATTCAACACGTGCGATCAGCACCGTAATATTATCACGTCCGCCGCGCTCGTTGGCGAGATCAACCAGCGCCTGACACGTACGGTCAACCTGCGGATACTCCAGCACAATACGCGCCAGTTCTTCGTCGGCAACGTGGGTATCGAGGCCGTCGGAGCATAACAGCAGATGATCGCCGCGCTCGATCGGATGACTGGCGGTGTCGACTTCGGTTTGCGGGTCGGTACCGAGCGAGCGATAGAGAATATTCCGTTGTGGGTGGACACGCGCCTGATCCGGTGTGAGCTGGCCGATATCGACCAAGCGCGCCACCAGGGTATGGTCAGAGGTCAACAGGCTCCACACGGCCCCGCCCTCGCTTACCCCTTGCGCGTTAATAAGATACGCCCGGCTATCGCCGACGTGGGCGAGGTGCAAGCGATCGTTGTGGATAAGGGCCATGGTCAGGGTCGTACCCATGCCCTGGCGATTCTTATTGCGACGGGCGTGCTCGAAGACGGCGCGGTTGGCAGCGATCATCGCCTCGCGCAGCACGGCCTGCCAATCGGCATCATCGGCAAGATCACGCTCGGCGAGCAGCCCCGTCAGCTCTTGTTTGATCGTAGCAATAGCGAGTTGGCTCGCGACCTCACCGGCCTGCGCGCCGCCCATACCGTCGGCGACGATAAGCAAGGTGGCGAAGGCATCGGCACCGATAGCGAACTCGCCGCGAAAGTAGGAGTCTTCGTTGTTCGTGCGCGTGCGCCCGACATCGGTGCGGGCGGCGATGGTTAGCCGCAAGCGCGGCGGGCGTACAGGTGGCTGTGATGCGGCGGCTCCCTCGACCAGCGAGGCACCGCAGGAGATGCAGAAACGGGCGTTGGCGCGATTGCCACGCCCACAAAAGGGGCAGGCGCGCGTGTACTCACGTTGCGCTGGCAATCGTGCGGTGATGCGCATCGTCTCGCGACCCTGGGCGAGTTGCGCCGACAGGCTCTGCAAGATACGTGACAGCTCGCCGATTGCGGCCGCAGCCTGTTCTCGATCGACGCCGGCATCGCTTAAGCGTTGCTGCCAGTGATAGACGCCAGCTTCAACTACGGCCATTAGCTCGCGTACGCTCAGCGCGTCCGAGGAGATGCGGAGCCGTCTGCCCGTCGAGACCAGGATCTCATCTGGCTCCTCGGGCACTACACGTGCGCCACAGCGCGAACAAAAGCGCGCGGAGACGGCAAGCATTGCGCCACAGGTTGTGCAAACTTGGGAATTCACACGCTGATTATAGCATAGCGGCTTCGCTGTGGTGCAAAATAGCCACGATTGCCTAAGATTTTGATTATAGAACCAAAAACCTGTTTAGTAGCTTGCAGATTTGCACACCTGTCAGTACGATTATGCTGCTTTGTAATGCGTGATATTCGGTATTATTGAAGCTGTGCATATACTTGACATATCAAGTGAATTTGGCGTATAATACAAAAACTCTTGGGTCATGGGGCTATCGACTGTCACGCGAGGCATGAGAGGATGTCGCTCGGTCAAAAAATAGGGCGATTGCGCCAAGAGCGCGGCCTGACATTGCAGGAAGTATCGGAAGGCTCGGGGCTCACTCCCTCCTTCCTAAGCCGCCTTGAGCGCGACAAGGTGAACATCTCGGTGGCGAATCTGCGTAAGCTGGCGCAATTTTTCAGCGTGCAGATGACGCATTTTTTCGAAGGCGAAGACAGCCAGCAGGTAGGGCAGATCGTGCGCCCGAGCGAGCGAGTGCGGCTCAGCCTCGACGATGCACTGGTGCAAGTACATTCGCTTTTACCAGCAAATGGCGATCTGGAGTCTCGGCTTGTCGAAGCGCTACCGGGCAGTGGCCAGCAGGGTTTTTCAAGTCGTGGCGCGCAGATGGTTCATGTCGTTGTAGGCCAGATACGTTACGTGCTTGGCGAAGAGGAATACGAGCTTCACGCGGGGGATACATTGTTCTACCGCGACGACATCGCGTATAACTGGACGAACATCGGGCCGATGCACGCGGTGCTGCTGACGGTGAGCGCTAATAACGGGCGCGACGATCGCGCGTAAAGCG
>JAAUTF010000009.1 GCA_012031775.1 Candidatus Altimarinota bacterium
GAAGCCCATTTAGATGCGCCGCTGACCTTGGAGCAACTCGGCGCACACGTCGCGCTGAGCCCGACACATCTGCAGCGTATATTCACGGGTATGCTCGGCGTATCACCGCGCGAGTACACCGATGCTCTACGTATGGAACAGCTGAAACAGCGCTTGCGCGCGGGCGAAGATGTGAGCGGGGCGCTGTACAGCGCAGGCTATGGCTCTAGCAGTCGCCTCTACGAGCGCGCCGACAGTCAGCTAGGGATGACGCCAAACACCTACAAACGAGGAGGAAAAGGTATGCAGATCAGTTACACGAGCGCTCCAACAGCCCTGGGCTTGGCGCTCGTCGCCAGCACCGAGCGCGGCATCTGCGCCATTTACTTAGGCGACGACGAGGCTCAGCTTGCCGCCGACTTACACAAAGAGTATCCGGCAGCGGCGATTGTCCGCGATCAGGGCGAGCTCGGCGCAGCAGTGTCGACAGTGCAGCAGTACCTCGACGGTGAACAGCCCAATATGCAACTGCCGCTCGATGTACAGGCGACAGCGTTTCAACGGCGCGTCTGGCAAGCGTTGCAGAGCATTCCGTACGGCGAGACACGCACCTACGGTCAGATCGCAGCCGAACTTGGCAATGCCAACGCCGTACGCGCCGTGGGGCGCGCCTGCGCCACCAACCCGGTGTCATTGATCGTACCGTGCCACCGCGCCGTTGGCAGCGACGGCAAGCTGCACGGTTACCGTTGGGGATTAGCGCGCAAGCAGGCCCTGCTAGATCTGGAACGCGGTGGGTGACGCCGAGCGCTGTTCGGCGTCACCCACCGCGCCGATTTGAGGCGGCTTCGCCAGATTGCTCTGCGGGCGGCTTCGCCCCTCCAGACCTCCCCAAAAGTGGGCGCACACTATGCAGAGCAGCCCGTTGTTATGCTGCTCAACCCTATACCGTCCAGCGCCACAAGCAGCGCTATCACTTTATCAAACCCCTTCGTTAGTCTCTTGCTGGCACAAGGATAACATATCGCTACCCACAATCAAGACGACAAAAAAGAGCGCTCGCCAGCACGGTGAAAGAAAATGACGGGCTTGTCAGCACAAGAATGGCTAAACTTCGGGGGTCGCGGGGGCGAAGCGCCCTGCGCGGGGTATCAGGGGCTAGTCCCCAACCGCAGGTCTGGGGCGCGCAGCCCCGAGCGCCGTAAGCGCGCAGCACTCTGCGCGCTTACGGCACCCAGCGATACTCAAGACGCGGCGCGCGCTGCTCCAGCAATGTCTTTACGCCAAGCGGATCATGATCCTGCGAAGCAGACAGCTGCGAGAGCAGCAGCGACCGCAACGAGTCGGGCTGCGTATAACGCACCACAGTTGCATCTGTCAGGCCAGCCAGCTCTTTTGCGCCAGCAATTGCCTCGTCCAGATTGCCGATAGCGTCAATCAACCCAAGATCTAGCGCTTGCTTCCCCGTGTAGATACGCCCGTCGGCCAGTTCGATCACACGTTCGCGCGGCATGTTGCGCCCGGCGGCGATCACATCGACAAAACCCTGATAGGCGTCATCGACCACCGATTGCAGCACTTCCTGCTCTTCCGGCGTGGCCGGGCGCGTCGGCGAGCCGATATCTTTCAGCTCGCCGCTCTTGTACACTACGCTCTCGACCCCGATCTTGGCAAAAGCCTCCTCGTAGTTCACCAGCGACAGAATGACACCAAGGCTGCCGGTGAGCGTGTCGGCGTTGGCGTAGATACGCTCGGCGGGCGTAGCGACATAATAACCGCCGCTCGCCGCTGTCGAGCCCATCGAAACCACCAGGCGTTTCTCGGCTTCACGCAGCTTCATCAGCTCCGCGTGGATCTCGCTGCTCGCCACCACCCCGCCGCCCGGGCTATCGACGCGCAGCACCACCGCCTTCACAAAGGAATCCTCGCTGGCCTGCTTGATCTGCGAAAGAATATCCTCTTGCGTCAGACCGCCGCTCAGCAGGCCGCCGCCGCCCGCGCCGATCGTACCGGCGATATCGATAATCACGATGCGGTCGAGCCCGCTACCTTCCACCGTCTGCTCACTCCAACTGCTCGACGGCGTGGCCAGTGTGCTGCTGGCACTGCCCGCACTGCCCAACAGCAACGCAAAACCGCCCAGCGGCAGGATCGCACACGCCAATACAATGCCGCCGATGATCGACGCGGCGATCAGCCAGCCGTAGTTGTTTGTCTTCGCTACTTTCTGCATGTCTTCCATAGTTCCTCAGTTCCTTTGTTCTGTAGTTCTCAGTTCTATAGCTCTACACCCGCATCGCCGCCCCGATCCGTGCGATCGCTTCGTCGATCTGGCTCGTTGGCACGTGGCTAAAGGCCAGCCGAATATGACGCTGGCCCCGTTTGTCGGCGTAACAGCGTGGCCCTGGCAGAAAATCGGCACCGCGCACGATGCTACGTTCCAATAGCGTTTCGGCGTCGAGATGTGGCGGCAGCTTGCACCAGATGAAGAATCCGCCCACGGGCACTGTGTAGCTCACTTCGGGCGGGAACTCGCGCGCAATTGCATCGAGCATTGTGCGGCATTTATGCGCATAACGGCGCGCAGCCGCACGATATGCGCGTCGAGTTGGCCGTTTTCAGCATAGCGCGCCACCAATTGCGTGGTGAAAGGGCTTGTGCCGCCCTCGCTCTTAAACATCCGTAGCCGCTCGATCAGTTCCTGTGGCCCACAGGCCCAGCCCAGGCGTAGGCCGGGGGCAAGGATCTTTGAGAAGGTGCCCACGTGGAGCACCCAGCCGTCGGCATCAAGTGCCAGTAGGCTTGGCAGCTGTTCGTCACCAAACCGTAGTTCGCCATAGGCGTCGTCTTCGACGATCAGCACCCCATAGTTGCTCGCCAGCGCTACCAGTTGCTGTCGGCGCACTAACGGCATGGTTGTGCCGGTTGGATTTTGAAAGGTCGGGATGGTGTAGATGAACTTCGCGCGTCGTCCCTGGCGCTCCAGCGTGATCAGCTGATCTCTAGCGCATCGATAGCCATGCCCGCCTCGTCCACCGGGATGCTGATCAGGTCAGCGCCTGCGCGCGCAAAACGATGGACTGCGCCGAGAAAACTTGCTTCCTCGATGATCACTGGGTCACCTGGCTCGATCAGCACATCTGGTAGCAATGCAAGAATCTGCCCAGAGCCATAGCTCAACAGAATATTTGAATCGTCTGCCACCGTGCCGCGGGCATACAGCCGGTCGATCAGCCAGCGGACGAGATCTGCGGAGGGTGGGGCGTAATTTAAGGCCGTCGGTGCATCCTCCGCCAACAGCGTGTCGAAGGCTGCTAGCAGCTCCTCGCGCGGGAAATGATCGGGGTCGGCCAAACCCATAGGCCAGGCTGATCACTGGGATGCTGCTCTGCGGTGTCGGCCCATAAAGCGAAGGGACACTCAGGCGCGCACGCGCAGCGAATAGATCGGAGAGTGGCATGGTCACCTCGTAAGTACCGATGCAAGCTTACGTGCCATCAGCACGTAGAACGACGAAAGCTTCAAAATGCTCATGTGTGCGCTGCCAACCGACAGCCCACTGTCGAAATAGTCGTCGTCCACACCCTCGATAATGCCCGCAACACTCGAGCTCAAGAGGTCGTGTGGGTCCCAGACGTTCCACCAGCCACCAAGCAAGCTGCGGTTGGGAAAGGGCACTGGCTTTTCCGGCCCGTACATCGCATCGCTCGCCAAGTAGAGTTTCATCTCCTCAAAAAGCCCTATCTGCGCCGCCACCGACACCCAATAGTTGACATAAATATGATCGTATTGTGGCATCTGCGGCAAAAAATGGGTGACAATATCATAGAAGATCGACGATCCCAGGCTATGCGTGAATACAATCAGCGGCTCGTTGTCGCTGCCGCGCTGCCGCTCGTAAGCGCTCGCAAGTACATCAAGCACACGCTGTACAATCTGGCCTGGTGCCGTCGCCGTGCCGCGTGTGGCAAGATAGTACAGCGCATCACCAATAAAGATCGATGTCAGCGTGGTGCGCTGGCGGCTGAGTGTCGCAAATAAGTTCGATGTCCAGTAGCCCGCTGTGGCGGTACTACGATGAAAGGCCTCACGCATCACATGGCGTCGTTGCCCCACCGTCATCAAGCGCGCCAGCGGGTGATCTTTAAACGGCGCGCGTGTAGCAGGTGGGCGGCTCTCCCCCTGCCAGGCAAGCCGCACGCCCACATCGCCCCAGTAGGCGACGGTAATCGGCACTTGTTCTGGCTGAAGTGAAAGCACCGGCGCGACATAATCGCGCAAGTGGCTCTCGATATGCTGCCAGTCGAGGTTATAACGCCGGTAGTGCTGCCTGGTGCCAGCTCCGTGGATAAAGATAATCGGCATAGATTTGAACCGCAGAGACCACAGGGCACGCAGAGCTAGCTGTTCGTAGCACCTGTTCGGCGCTACTGGTATGCTTTTACATCTTCTACGGCCTCCGCCCTCGCTGCGGTTAAAAAGCCCGGTATTGCAGTGAGCAAGTTAGCGAACTATCGCCGGTGTATGGTGCAGCGCCATAAAGCCCTGCGCGCGTTGTGCTTCGGTCGGCCTGGCCGACTCGCTGGGTTTGTCGGAGGCAGCAAAACATAGCGCGCCCGCCGTGCGCAGCCGCATACAAGCCGTAAAGACTTCACGACAGATCGTGAGTCGGCCGTCGCTCAAGCGTGCGGCGGTGGCCACGAATTCGGCCCGCCGAAACGCGATGAACGGCGTGGGATCGCCCTCGGCCACCCGTGCGCTGATCTCACGATGCAGCGCTTGGAGCGCGTCTGGCACACGGCTTGTCTTTTGCTCTAAAAGCGCTGCGAAATGCGGCAGGTCGCCGTTGTGCAGCGCTGCGTCGAACGTCTCACGGCTGAGCACGCCACTTGCGATCAGCAGTGCTGTATATGTGACATAATCCTGATTGTCGCACGTAAAATCGTGGTAGTGCTTCTGGCACAGGCTGGCGTAGTTGAAACAGAAAGCAGCTTCGTCGAGCGCTCCCCCCAGGAGGTCGTGCGCTACGACGAGTGCGCCTTCTGCACGGGCGTCGTCGATCGGCCCATCGTTACGCCCACGCGGCCCGAGCAACGTTTTATCGATATCGATCAGCACCGCAGTGCGCGACCAGTCGGGCTGCTGCTCGTGCAGCCTTATCAACCAATCGTCGATCAACGCCCAGCGATTAGCGACCGCTATCGGTCCCTCGTAGTTGAGAGTCGGCGACGATGTGACGGCATCCACGGCGATAAAGCCGTAGGCCGTGTGCGGGCTCTGCTCACAGAGAAAAAGCGCGAGCTGACGGTCATTATCTGTGTCGCCGATCACTAAAAAACGCTCGATCGCTGGAAGGCCGCGCTGCTGCTGTGCGGCGGTGACGATCGCCGCGAGCACCTGTGCATACGCACGTTCACGCTTGCGCGGCAACAGCCTCGGTGCCAGCTCAAGTGCGCTGCGCAGGGTACACAACCCCGGTAGTCGTGCATCACATGGCTCCAAATCGCGATACACGACATACTCATCGGTTAGATCGGCAATTGTTTTCATGGATTATAAAGATCTTGATCGGTGATCCGAACAGCTTCGTGTAGGAAAAGAAGGGCACGAAGCCGCCGCCCATCTGCACGCCTCACGCACCTACAATGCCCTGGGCCACCATCAGTTCGGCGTTGAGCAAGGAACCGCCCGCCGCGCCGCGGATAGTGTTATGCGCCAGTACGACGAATTTGATGCCAAAGAGCGGGCAAGGGCGCACACGCCCGACCACAGCGGCCATGCCTCGCCCGGCATCACGATCGCGGCGCGGCTGCGGTCGATCGTCCTCCGCGCGCACCACGATTGGCTGTTCCGGGGCGCTCGGCAACTGTAACTCCTGGGGCAGCCCGCGGAAGGAGCGTAATACTTCCATTACGTCAGTCGCCGCCGCGCTGCGCTCAAGCTCCACCGAGAGGCACTCCAGATGACCTTCGAGCACCGGTACGCGGTTGCAATGGGCCGAGGTCGCAAAGGTCGCCGGTACAATCGTACCATGCGCAGCGTGCCGAGTATTTTTTGTGGCTCGCGCTCCACTTTCGGCTCCTCGCCGCCGATAAAAGGCACGACGTTGTCGATTACATCGTAGGACGGCACACCAGGGTACCCGGCGCCCGACACTGACTGCATGCTTACTAACAAGACGCGCCGTACGCCAAAGGCATCCAGTAGTGGGCGCAACGCCATCGTCGTTGGTGTAGCTGTGCAGTTCGGGTTGGTGACAATCGCCCCGCTCCAGCCACGCCGCGCGCGCTGTACCGCAAGCAGATCCAGGTGTTCAGCGTTCACCTCGGGTATCAACAACGGCACATCGGCGTCGTCGCGATGGCAGGAGGCATTCGAGCAGACAATATGCCCGGCACGTGCATAGGCCTCCTCCACTGGCCCGGCGACGTGTGTCGGCAGCGCCGAGAAGACAAGCGGCGTATCAAGCGCCACGTCGCTGCTGAGCACGGGCAGGTCGCGCGCCGCTGCGGGCATCGGCGTTTCCAACAGCCAGCGACAACTCTCGCCATAGTTGCGCCCCGCACTGCGTTCGCTGCCAGTGACTGCGCTAAGGGTAAACCACGGATGCTCGGCAAGCAGCTGTACAAAACGTTGACCAACCATGCCCGTCGCTCCGAGCACAGCTACCTGTATCGTAGGCATAGAATATCCTTATTGTATCTGTCCGCTGTCCCATTCTTCATTATACGGCATGCACAACATGAAGCCAGGCATCTATAGCAATCCTACATGAGTTGTACATAGCTTGTGTGCAATCTGGCGGCGACGCCGCCAGATTGCACACAAGCTTGTTCACAAACTGTTTAGGGTTGCTATATGTGCATCGGTCGAAAGGGGGAAAATTGGTGAACAAAAGATGAAAAAACCCTAGCATGTTGTCACCACATCGTGTATAATCGCAAGCGTAAACGTGTTATGTAAGAATTGTATCAGCTTGCACCCGTCACTCCTCCCACGCCCGCAGGAGCCGACAAGGTCGGAATGCACACGGTCGATGTCGATCGTGTACTCAGGAAGGAGGACAGTCGATGCTCGATCCTTTAGTCCAACGTCTCCTCGAGCAAGTGGTCGACTCACCCGTCAAACTACACCTACTGTTGCTCTTCCACGAGAACCCACGGCTTGAAGCTAGCGCCGTCAAGATGGCCGAGCGCACCTGTCGCGACATTTGGAGCGTGACGGCGGCGCTTGAAGAGCTGGTGGCCGATGGGGTGATGCGCAGCGTAGCGCAGGCAGGCTATCACGAGACAACATTTCGTTATGCGCCCCGCCCCGAGATCGTTGAGTCTATTCGGCGTCTCGTTCGTGGCTACGACGACCCAATCGAGCGCGATTATCTGCAGCGTGTCCTGCGCGACCTCAGCGCGTATGCGTCTGTGCGGCGCTCTTCTGTGCTTGAGCGTGAGCTGATGTGGTCATCTATGTGATGGCTTCGGTAGCAAATGGACAACGGCATATAAATCTAACACTACGCCAACGCTGCGGCCTTGACAGGCACGCAGCGCTACGCCTACAATCATCGTAGCAGGTGCTTAGATACAACGAAGGAGGGCACGGCCCTCCTTTTCTGTTGTGATGAGGTAAGCAATGGCGATGAAAGATTACTATCAAGTGCTCGGTGTGGCGCGCGATGCCGACGATGCGGCGATCAAGAAGGCCTATCGCAAGCTGGCGCGCAACTATCATCCGGACATCAATCCTGGCGATAAAGAGGCCGAGGCTAAATTTAAAGAGATTAATGAGGCCTACGAAGTGCTCTCCGATAAGGAGAAGCGCACCAAGTATGATCGTTTTGGCAGCGATTGGCAGCGCTACGAGCAGGCTGGTGCGGGTGGCTTCGATTACGCGGGCGGTGATTTTTCCGATATTTTCGAGTCGCTGTTTGGCAGTAACTTTGCCGGCAATGGCCGACGAAGCACAGCTAGCGCCTATAATGTACGTATGGACGGTCAAGATGTTGAGCATCCTATCGATATTACGCTTGAAGAGGCTTATGCCGGCACTCAGCGTACCGTGCAGTTCTCGAACCCAAATGGCACGCCGCGCACTATCACGGTCAAAGTGCCGGCGGGTGTCAACAGTGGCAATAAAGTGCGCGTGCCTGGCGAAGGCGCACCTGGCGTCAATGGTGGCACCCGTGGCGATCTGCTCCTGCTGATCACTATTTTGCCTCACGAGCGTTTTGCGCGTGAAGGCGATAATCTGACGATCGCCGTTCGCGCCGATCTCTATACGCTGCTTCTCGGCGGCGATGTGCGCGTACCGCTGCTCAATGGCAAGACACTTAATCTGAATATTCCGGCCAATACGCAGAACGGCAAGGTATTTCGTATTTCGGGGCAAGGTATGCCGCGTATGCGCAGCGAGCAGCGCGGCGACTTGTATGTCACTATCGAAGCCGAGTTGCCGCAGTCACTTTCACCCCGCGAGCGCGAGCTGTTTGAAGAGCTGCGTCAGCTGGCGACGGTGCGTGTGTCGTTTTAAGAGCCCAGAGCGGCGCGGTATGCGCCAGAGCCCAGCGCCAGTTTCACTGCCATAGCAATGAAGCCGACACTGGGCTCGTCCGTGCTGGGCTCCTGGCATTTATACCGGGCCACCGATATCGCGTTTTGTCAGCCACTGATGCGCCATATAATAGAAAAGCACACAGTAGACGACGATTATCAGTACGGCCTGCCATGTTGGAGGCAGATTGGCCAGGTCGAGCGCACGTGCAAAGACGCTCTGATCGATACCGAAGGAACGGCTGTTCGCCACCACGAGGGCGTTGATATTGGGCTGCAGGCTCAAATTGAGCAAGCTGCGCACAACTTCTCCACCTGCGCCGAGCATATCGATCGAGCCAAGGCCAATATCGACGATCAAAAAGAGCATGCCGCCGCCGATACCGCTGAGTACCGAGCGCCCGAGTGCAGCGCAGGCCAGGCTGGCGAGCATATAGGGCGCGAGAATGAAGAGCGCTCGGCCCATGCCCAGCACTATGCGCGCTAGGTCTGCAGCCGTGAGGTAATTCTCCAAACCAAGAGCTGTGCTATACAGCAGTGCAAACGCACTCCCCACCGCAAGTGCTATCACCATCGCAAGCAATACAAGCAGGGCGAGCGCTACACATTTTGCTGCGAGCAGTTGCCCCCGCTGCGGCGCATGGCTCAGCTGTGTTCGTAAGGTTCCCCAACCATACTCGCTCCCAAGCGCGCCACCAGCGAGAATCACGGCGAGAATGCCACCAATGCCATTGATCTGCCCTAACACCGCGCCAAATATACCCGGGAAACTCAACTGGCGCTCGATCTGCGCTATTTGTGCGTCGGAAAGAATGACAAGCTCTGCTTCGCCAACACCGATGAGCCCTGAGTGCAGCGCAGCGATCACGTACCACAGCGAAAGGTACAGCGCGATCAGCACCAGGAAGATCGCCAATAAGAGCCAGCCGAGCGGGCGCAGACGAAGCTTCAACCATTCTGCCCGGAGAAGAGAGAGAAACATCGCGCTCGATCCCTACTTAGTCAGCTCGAGAAACACGCTTTCAAGGCTACTCTCTGCGAGCCCGATCGCAGCTACCGCAACCCCGGCACTCGTTAGCACGCGGTTGATCTCAGCTGCTCGCTCGGGCGGCGCATACACTCGTAAGCGCATAGCGTCGCGCTCCACCGAACGCACCCACGCGATGGTCGCTAACAGCGTCTGCGCTTGCTCAATGCCTTCCAGCACGTCCACCTCGATAACGTGGCGCTGCTGCACGAGATCGGCGATGCGGCCCTCGGCGACAAGACGCCCACTGTGCAGAATGGCTACTCGCTCACAGAGCTGCTCGACTTCGTGCAGCTGATGGCTACATAACACAATCGTGCGCCCGCCAGCGGCGAGCTGCTGCACAAGTTTGCGCATCTCCACCGTGCCCGCCGGGTCAAGCCCGTTGGTCGGCTCATCAAGGATAATCAACTGTGGATCAGCAAGCAGGGCGGCGGCGAGCGCTAGACGCTGCTTCATACCCTGAGAAAAGGTGCTGAAACGGTCGCGCTTGCGGGTGCTCAACTCGACGAGTGTGAGCACCGTGTCGATCCGAGCGGTTGTTAGTCCTCGTGTCGACGCAAGCACACGGAGGTTGTTGTAGGCGCTTAGATAGGGGTAAAAGGCCGGTGCCTCGATCATTGCGCCGACGGACCGCAACGCTTGGGCTGTTGCGCGCTGCACGTCGTGGCCAAAAATACGTGCAGCGCCACTGCTCGGTGCGATCAAGCCTAGCAACATCCCGATCGTTGTAGTTTTGCCAGCACCGTTTGGCCCTACCAGGCCATACACGGTTCCACATGGTATGTGCAGGTCAAGCGCATCGACGGCAACACGCTGGCCGAAGCGCTTGCTTAGTTGCGCGGTGACGACCGCTACTTCATTTGACATAAAGATAGTTACACACGCAGTGCGCCAGTATCACTGCCGCGCTGCGAGTATACCATTCTTTTTATCCTTCGTAGCTGATACGATAGATGGCGCTGGTGCCAAAATCGGCGACGTAAAGGTTACCATCAGGGCCAACGGTCACATCGAGCGGGTAGACAAAGCCTTTGGCGAAGGGTGAAACACGGCTCAAATATGCCCCACCTGCGCTCTTGGCCAGCTCGACACGGTTCACCTCGCCAAGGCTCCACAACGCGATAAAGAGGTTGTCGGTGTAGGCAGTGGGAAAGCTGCTCCCACTATAAAATGTCAAGCCATTCGGTGAAGAGTGTGCCGGGAAATTCGCTACCGGCCCCTGTGTACTGCCCGCTTTCGGCGGTTCGCCGAAAAAGTAGGGGTAGCCGTAATGGCCATCTTCAACGATATAGTTCAGTTCATCGCCCGCACTGCCACTCACACTGGCATCAGGCTGGTTGTCGGCGGCGAACATATCACCGTTAGCGTTGAAAGCCACGTCGAAACTGTTCGACAGCCCGCGCGCGAACACCTTCAGGTTGCTGCCATCGGTATTCACCGATAGAATCGCCGCTGCATACTGGTTCTGCTCGACCTCGCCGCTGGTTGTACTGCCGACACCAAAATAGACCCGGCCATCAGGGCCGATTTGTAGCGCGTTATTCGTATGCGGGATCAAGACCATCGACGGCAGATCTTCGACCAGGGTGCGGCGCCGGTCGTAGATATCGTCGCCGTTGTCATCGGCTAGCGCTTCGACCATACCCGCACTAGCGACATATAATTCACCCTCGTGCCAAACCAGGCCGGTGAGGAAACGAAAGCCCTCGGCAAAACGGATTGGTGTCTCGGCTACGCCATCGGCATTGGTATCACGTGCTACCCAGATATTGCCGCCGATATCGCCAATATAGAGCGTCTCGTCGGGGCCAAAGGCAAGTGTTGTCGGATTGTCGAGCTTTTCTTGTAGGTAGACGCTCGACTGAAAACCTTCTGGTACTTCGATCAGGCGCTTGTTTGGATCGCGCTCGCGCACGCGTTCGGGCGTTGCGAGCTGCCAAAGCCCGCCGAGGCCAAGCACGGCAATAAGCGGTACGCCCACAAGCGCGCCCATTGTCCCACGCCGCCGCTGGGTGTCGGGGCGATGCTGCAGCCAGCGCGCAAGCGCATACATCGCTGCGCCCACCCCCACAACAGCGACCACGGTGAGCAGCGCTTGCAGCAAGGTGGGGCCAAGCCGGTACCGGGATCGTCGGCTCTAGCCCTAGCAGCGGGATGCTGGTAAGGATAACCAGCAGCGCGGCGAAGACGATACCCTGCGCGGCCAGCAGCCCGCCCGCCAGACGGCGGCGGCCACGCCCGCGGACGGCCCAGAAAATGCCGACCGCTGTAATTGACATAAAAAATATCAGCAAAGCGAGCGACAGCAAAGAAAGCACCATAGATCGATACCTCGTAACACACGAAAACGTCTGTGATCAGCCAATCGACGATAGTATAACATGGCGTTACGGCGCTGCGCTTGACAGTTTGTTCAAAAAAGTGCCGTTCTATGTGCAACATATCGATACCTATGTTGCACATGAGCGTCGGCGAGAAAAGATACCCTCTATAACGCTTCTACGGCGTCAATTGCAGCGTTTCCAACAGAATACTCAGGTCGCCACGCCCGTCGCCGCCGTTCTCAGGGCTAGCTGGTGCCTGCAAAGTCAGGTGCTGTTCACCGGGCGCGAGCAAAAGCCGCAGTTCGATGAACCCGCGGCCCTGCGCAGCGTTCAGATCCCAGATCGTCACCGGCGCACCGTTCAAGGTCAGTGTCACCGCGCGTGGCATAAGGTAGCTATCGCCTGCTAAGTACAGCGTTACAGGCTGGGGTTCCGCTAACGGGTTAACAAGCACAAGATCGGCGCTGTTGCCCATCCAGCGCCAGTTCCGCGCTCCATCCGTTTCCGCGCGGTGCCAGCCGCTACCAAAATACACGAAGGGGCGCAGCGACACCTCCGGCACCGTGTATACACTGACGATACCATCGTCGCTATGCGGCACCACCCCTGGCAGCACCTGGGCCAGCGCTGCTGCGACGTCACTCCGTTCGCCAGGCGTGAGGTCGTTCCATTCCACCACGATCTCGCTGATGCCGTAGGCGCGGAGTGCAAGCGGCGCAAGGGTTCCACTTGCCTCGCCAACCTCGTGCCGCTCGGGGTGCAGTGCCCAGAGCTGCCGCACACCAGGTGTCTCTTCAGTAAAGGGGTAGTGCGGCGTGCGCGCCAGAAAGCCGCCGACAATCGGGCGCTCGTGGGTGAGTTGACGCTGTAAAGAGAGGCTGCCTTTGCTGATTTCAGGGACGATAAGCAGCGCACCAGGGCGATTGCGCAGTTCGGCATAGACCGGATGTACCTGGTAATGCTGCACCGGCAAGGGTGCCGGGAGGTACTCGATCACGAGCAGCACAGTAACTATAACAAGCAGCAGCTGCGGGCGACGAAACCGCTGCTGAAGTGCCTGGATGCCCAAGGCTGCCGCCGGCACAAGCGCCAGTGTCGCTAACACAACAAAATGGCTCGGCCTGCGGGTAATATTCATCCCAGGAATATCTAACAGCAGACGATACGGCAACGCCAAGCCGGTGTCGCGCGTGCCGACTTGTAGCTGCGGGCCGAGCGCTAGCACTAGAGCCGCTACCACGATCAGCAGCCAGCGCCAGCTGCGTTGCCAAGCGCTCACCGCGCCGATACCCGCAAGTGCGAGTGTAGTGTAGCCAAGCGCGATATTACGCGCTGCAATGCCGGGGTGGAGCGCAGCACCGATTGAGTCGGCGGCTGACCCCCACACGGGGTGCAAAGCGCTCGGCAAGAAAAAATCGACTAGGTTGGCCGAACGTAGGATCAGAAAATCAGCCTCAATGCGATCGCCGCTCGTCGATGCGGCAATGGCGGGCAAGTCGGCAAGAATTGGCAGGAATAGTGGCAGCAAACAGAGCAGCGCGATACAAGGGATGCCAGACAGTAACACCAAACGCTGTGCAATACCATAAAAACCAGCACGCCATGGCATCCATAAAGCTACCATGAGTAGTGCAAGCAGCGCACTGTAGAGCAAATAGTAAAGGCTCGTATACCCAATGACAGCAAGAAATAATCCTGCAATGAGTGTGTCGACGGTTGACCAACGTAGTAATACGCGGAGGAGGAACAATGCAAAAAAGCCAAGCCACTGAATCGCCACAAGTTCCAGCTGGCCATCGAACATTTTTGCGGTATGATACGGCGAGAGCGCAAAAATCGCGGCAGCGATGGCCGCTGCACCGGGCGATGCGCCAATATGAACCGCGAGCGCATACGCGGCAACTCCGGCCAGCACGAATGAGGCATAGGTCGCGGCATTATAGGCCGCGATCGGGCCGAAAAGCGATGTAATCGGCAGCACCAGCAGGCCATTGCTCGCTGTGAAAGGATGGATGGCTAGAGTAGCACCCTGCGGATGAAAGATCAACGGCGTAAACAGCGGTGGCTGAATGTTCGTTACAGCGCGCTCAAACCACCAAAGGTTCCACACTTGCTGCCAGCCGTCGATCGCCGCCACCGGCCCCCCCGGGATGGCGACGGTGAGATGCGGTAGCACCGGGATGAACAGCAGCAGGGTGAGTGCCGCATAGAGGATGGCAACACGAAGATACTGCTGAAACATCGTTTACGATATACTCTACAATTGGTGTCGTTATGTCGAATGATGAGACAAAAATGGTAACGCTGCATCTTACCACATCGCTCAGCGAGGCTGGTGCGCTCTGGATCGAGCGGCTTGCGCTGGCGGGGCTAGATGCCGACGAGATAGATCTCGATGAGTTAAGTGCCGAAGAGCTACGCCAGCGTGAGGAACAGCGCCATCACTCGCAGCGCACGCTTGATACCTACAGCGTCGCGCTTAACCTGTTCGTGCGCTGGGCCGAGCGTCACGATCGGCGCACCCTTGGCGATCTACAGATCGATGATCTGCTAACCTATGTACGCGTGCTACGCCGCCGCAACTACGATCTCTCGACCCGAGCGCAGCAAGTACAGTCCGAGGGCGGCGCTGCACGTCTCTCAGCGCGTAGCGTTCATTCTTATGTGCGCCCGCTGTTCGGCTTTCTGGCGCTCGCTGAGTCCTGTGATGCGCTTGGGTTTCGTATGGCGGCGGTGCGCCCCGAGCTTGTGCGCGCTCTGCCACGCTTGCCAGAAACCGTGGCACCGACTCCACCTGATTTACGGCGGCTGGTGACATTTTATGACAAGCCGCGCGGCGCAGATGGCGACAAGACCGAGCGTTTGAAGCTGTTACGGCTGCGGAATGCCGCGCTGCTGCACCTGCTTTTCTCTTCGGGGCGGCGTATCTCCGAAGCGCTGAGCCTGGATGTCGGCGATGTGTTACGCGACCGCCGCGTGCTGGGGCGAGTTGCGGTGCAGGGCAAAGGGCGTCGTGAGGGGGCGCTGTTCGTGCGGCGTAGCGCCGAGCGCGCGCTGAAGGAATATTTGGTAGCCAGCCAGTACCCGGCGGCCACTCAGCCGCTGTTTATATCTTTTGATCGCCGCAGTGCGGGCAGCCGCCTGACCCGATCAAGCGGTTGGCGTATCGTCCACGAGGCGGCGGGCGCGGTAGCCGCCTGGGCCGATCTCGAGGGCAAACGCGACGAAGCCGAGCTGCTGCGCGCCACTTCGCCCCACACGTTTCGCCACTTTGTCGGCTTTCACCTACTCAACGAAGGCGTTGATCTAGCCGAGGTGTCGCAGATCCTGCGCCACCGCAGTGTGGAGGTAACACGTAACTTCTACGCGCGCTACAAAGATGTACAGCTGCAAGAAGTCCACGATCAGTTCAGCGCCGATCCATTTGATGAATAGTTTGAATCGCAGAGGGCGTCGCAAGGATAGTATCCTCGTGACGCCCTCTGCATTCTCTGCGATCCAGCTCGCTGTTAGCTGGCTGGCTGACGCTGCATGTTCGCGCGGCGAAACGCGCTAGCGAAATCATCTTGGGTAAGCAAGCCGAATAAAACGCTCGTGCTCGAAGACCGCAATAACCGGACTGCCGTGGCGCATGAACAGCAGCCGTACCGTGTCGAGCGTGTCGTTGCTGTCAGCTTGCGGCAGCTCGCGGCGCATCAGCATCTGCACCAAGGTATCGCCAGAACCCTCGTTCAAGGCGCGTGTCACATCGCTGCGTAGCACAGCCCCCAAGATACGCTCGCCCTGCATCACGGCAAAAGCATGCTGCTGATTCACAAGCGCCGCTTCCACCACCGCACTCAGGCGATCTCCAATTTGCAACGTCCGGCCCTGGCGCTGCACAATATCACCAGCGCGCACCGACGTGAGCACCGTCATCACCCGGCCCTGTACCTGCTCTTGGCGTGCGCCAAGGAAGATAAACAGCGCGACAATGCCTAGCATCACATTGCTCGTAAGCACCGCAGCAACCACCAGCAGCGCCGCAATGCCTTGTCCGACCATCGTGGCGATCTGTGTGGCGCGTTGCTCAGTTATCGCCATCGCCAGGCCAGCACGTAACGCGCGCCCGCCGTCGAGCGGAAAGGCCGGGATCAGATTGAATATGAGCAAGATGGTGTTCAGCTCAAGTAGCCACACCAGTACCGACTGCCACGATGGCGCGAGCTGACTACTGTTGAGCGTGCTAAGTTCGAGTGCTCCAGCAGCTACCGCCGCCCCCGCGCCGAAAAATAGCGCCAGCGTAACCAGAAACGTCACCAAAGGCCCGGCAAGCGCAATCACCAACTCCTGGCGCGGCGTAAGCCGATGCTCATCGAGAATTGCCAGCCCCCCGAGCGGCAACAGCAAGATTTCGCGCGTCTTGATACCGTATCGCCGTGCTGCCAGCGCGTGCCCAAGCTCGTGCAATGCAATACAAAAGAAGAGCGCTGCTAGCAACACCGCACCGAAGAGCACCCCGACCGCGCCGTACTGCATGCCCCAGGGGAAGACTGCTAGCGGTACGAGCAGAAAGAACGTTATATGTAGTTTTATGTCAAATCCGGCCAGACGACCAAGTGGAAGCGACCAGTTCATAGCATACTCACTTTGATAAAAAGAGACCCGCCTATTAAGTATCACACCTCTGCATTGCGGCGCACAGGGAAGTGCTTCCCGCTCACCAAGGGGCTAGTCCCCGGTTGTACCTCAACCCCACAAGCGCAAAGGGCGCCAAAGCCAAACCAGCCTTATGCGCTCTACACTCTACAATCTGCCATCACACCGGCGCGGCTTCGCCACGAAACTGGCTCATATACAGAGCATAGTAGGCACCACGCTGCGCGAGAAGTTCGTCGTGAGTCCCGCGCTCGACGATCTGACCATCCTGCAGCATCAGCACCTGATCGGCATTGCGAATGGTACTGAGGCGATGCGCGATAACAAAGCTCGTGCGCCCGTGCAACAGTGTATCAAACGCGCGCTGGATCAGGCGCTCGGTGCGTGTATCGACGCTCGACGTCGCTTCATCCAGAATGAGGACGCGCGGGTTAGCCAGCGCGGCACGCGCGATCGCGACCAGTTGGCGCTGGCCCTGGCTCAGCCCGCCGCCACGTTCACCGAGTATAGTTTGATACCCCTGCGGGAGCCGCTCGATGAACTCGTGGGCCGAGGCCAATTTAGCCGCTGCGATCACCTCGTCGTCGGTCGCCGTGAGCCGCCCATAACGAATATTATTCATCAGGCTGTCGGCAAACAGAAATGCATCTTGCAAAACAATACCGATCTGCGCGCGCAGGCTGGCCGCAGTCACGCCGCGTACATCGTGACCGTCGATCGTCACCGTGCCCGCGCTGACATCGTAGAAACGGGGGATTAAATTGATAATCGTCGTTTTACCTGCGCCTGTCGGCCCCACGATCGCCACCGTCTGGCCCGGTTCGACGCCAAAGCTGACATCGCGCAGCACCGGCTGGCCGGTTGTATACTCCGCACTGACATGGTCGAAGACCACCCGGCCGCTCATCGGCGGCATGGTGACGGCATCAGGGCGATCGACCAGATCGGGCTGAACATCCAGCAGGCCGAAGATACGCTCACCGCCAGCGATCGCGCTCTGCACATTCGTCCATAGCACGGCGATCTGTTGGATCGGCTGGTTGAAGCGCTGCACAAACTGCACAAAGGCGATGATCAGGCCCAGCGAGATAATCGTTGTGCCGAACAGCGGCTGATTGCGCAGCACGCTGAGGCTACCGACGACCACGACTATCGCGATCGCCACATAGCCAAGCGCCTCAAGAACGGGGTTGAGCGCGCTGGTAAACGCCGCCGCGCGCAAATTAGCATCACGATTCGCCGCATTAGTACGCCGAAATTGTTCGATGCTCTCATCTTCACGATTAAACGCCTGCACCTCGCGCACACCGGCAATGCTCTCTTGCAAACCAGCATTCACGCTGCCCATCTGCTGGCGGCTGACCCGAAAACGCGCGCCGCGCCTGGCGCGAGAAATAGACCGTCGCCAGTGCCATTAGCGGCACCACGCTCAGGCTGAGCAGCGCATACGGCACATTGGCCTGCAGCATCACCGCCATCGTCAGTACGATCTGTAAGATGCCGCTGACCACGTTGAGCAGCGCAAAGCTGAGCACCTGTTGGATCGTATCGGTGTCGCTGGTGATACGGCTCATAATATTACCGGCCTCGTTGCGCGCATAATAACCAAGCGAGAGGCGCTGCATATGGTCGAAGAGATCCTCGCGGATACGGCGCAGCGCACGCTGGCCAGTCCAATTCATGGTATAAAAAGCGAGCCCTTGTAAGATCGAACTGCCGACAAACAGGGCCAGCAGCACCAGCACCAATTGGCCAAGTGCAGCCATACGATCGGTGCTGGGCGCTGTGAGCGCTGCGGTATCGTACCAACAATTTGTTGTATTCGGCAGCAGAAAACAGTCAACCGCCTGACCGATCAATACCGGTGCAAAGACCTGCATCTGCGTGCCGACGAGCAGCATCACCAGGGTGATCAGCAGCGCGGGCCAGAAGGGGCGGAAATACACCCAGAAACGCGCCAGCGTCGCGCCGACGTTTTTGGGTTTGAGCGTTTCAGTGTTCAGCAGGCGGCCGGGCCGCCTGGGCCTCCCATCATCATAGGTGTTTCTCCGCATCCCCCACGAGCTGCGAGGAATAGATTTCGGCGTAGATCGGGCTGTCTTCCATCAGCTCGGTGTGCGTCCCCTGCGCAACCAGTCGCCCGCGTTCCAGTACTAAAATCTGGTCGGCGTTCAGCACGGTGCTGATGCGCTGGGCGATCACGATGCTGGTACGGCCCTGCATCAGCGTATCGAGCGCTTGCTGAATACGCTGTTCCGTCAGCAGATCTACACTGCTGGTCGAGTCGTCGAGGATAAGCAGACGCGGGTTGAGCAACAGCGCGCGGGCGATGGCGATGCGCTGCTTCTGGCCGCCGGAGAGGGTGACACCGCGCTCGCCGACGGGTGTTGCGTAGCCCTGTGGAAATGCCACGATAAAATCGTGTGCGGCAGCAGCTGTAGCTGCGGCGACAACCGCTTCGTCGCTCGCTTCAGAACGACCAAAAGCGATGTTATCACGGATCGTCCCGCTAAATAGGTTCGTCTCCTGCAACACGATGCCGATCTGCGAACGCAGGCTATCGACAGTGACATCGCGCACATCGTAATTGTCGATCAGCACCGTGCCGCTCGAGGCATCGTAAAAGCGCGGCACCAGGTTGATGATCGAGGTTTTGCCGCTGCCCGTTGCGCCGAGCAGCGCTATCGTTTGGCCAGGTTCGGCGCGAAAGCTCACGTTCTGCAACACCGGCTCGTTGCCACCGATATACCGAAACGTAACATCGCGAAACTCGAGCTGGCCCTGGATCGGCGGCAGCTCTTGGGCATCCGGCTTGTCTGTAATATCGCTTGTGGCGTCGAGCACCTCGAAGATGCGACCAGCTGAGGCAGCGGCCTGCGCCATCAGTGCGATGATAAAGCCGAGTTGCCCCAGTGGAAAGAATACATAGACCAGGTAGAGGCTGAATTTTTGGTAGCCGCCGAGATCGAGCGTACCGTTGAGGATCTGCGCGCCACCGAAGTACAGGATCGCCGCCTGGCCAATCTGCGCGATAAGAAACACTACCGGGAAAAGAACCGAGAAGATTCGATTGACACGCAGCTGTTGCTCCATCAGGTCGGTCGCCGCCCGATCGAAGCGCTGCGCCTCATACGGCTCGCGGGCAAAGGCTTTGACTACTTTGATACCAGCCAGATTCTCCTGCAAAATCGCGTTTAACGCCGAAAGCCGCGTCTGCACGATGGCGAACAACGGCTGGCTGAGCCGCCCGAAGACCATAAAGAGCACAAGCGCTAGCGGCAGCAGCGGCAAGATCACCAACGTCAACGGCCAATTAGTGAGCGCAAGCACGATCAAGGCACCGATAAGCAGCAAAAACGACTGCACCGTGAGAATAAGCCCCTGCGCGATAAAGGTACGCAAGCGCTCGACATCGTCGGTTGCGCGGATCATCAACTGGCCGGTCTGGTTCTGGTCGTAGTAGCTGAACGAGAGGCGCTGCACCTTTTCAAAAATAGCGTTGCGCAGGTCGAAAGCTACCCCCTGCGATGTTTTCTCTGCCATAAACGACTGCACAAACGAGAAGATGCCGCGCATCGCTGCAAACGCGACGATCAAAAGCGCGGCGTTGATCACCACCTGCTCGGCGACATCGACAGCGGCACCGGCAGCAGTACCGGCGGTAACTGCGTCGAGCATGTTTTGCACGAGCTGCGGCACGGCAAGCTGGGCAAGGGTGGCGACAACCAATGCGCCATAGGCGAGCGCGGCAGCCCCACGCTGGTTGCGCAGATAGCCGATGGCACGCCCAAGACCGGCAGGGCGCGCCGGAGCGCGGTGAGCTTGCATAACGATTCCTTTACGCAGTGGAGCGTTATCCCTTGTTTAACTATCGGCTGTATAGCGCGCCATGGCGCGCTCAAAGAGTTCAAGGAACTGCACCTGTTCCGCATCGTTCAGCGCCGCCAGCAATTCCTGCATACGCTGGAGCTGCTCGGCGTGGAGCTGTTGATGCAGCTGGCGTCCGGCATCGGTGAGCATCAGCAGAACGATACGGCTGTCCTCGTGGTGTGTCTGACGCGCAACCAATCCTGTTTGCACGAGCCGTCTGGTCAGCGCCGTCATCGAGGGCGGCGTGATCTGCAAGGTATCGGCGAGATCTTTCATCGCCATGATGCGATCGGGTGCAAGCAGATGGAGCAGCCGCATATGCGAGAAGGAAAGGTTGCACGCGCTGAGCTGTGCTAGGGCCGGGGAGTTCTGCCAGCGGCGCAGCCGATGCATCAGATCAAGCAGGCGGCGCGCCCGCATCGTTGGTTCCATGGTCTCGCTTTCTGTATTGTTAGTTCATCTAACTAAATAAAGGGTACCACGATTCTTCTTCATGTCAAGCAGGAAGCAGGGCCGCCAAGTGCCTGGAGCTTCTGGTTGCTTCGATAGCACAAAGAAGCTATACTAGCGCCATGCCGAACGTTGAGACCCACGATTTGATCAATTCGATCGCTGTCATTCCGCTCTCGATTGGGAGTTACGTCTTGCTCAGCCAACGCGGCCTGGATTCCGATACGGCGATCGCGTATACCGCGCTGCTGATCGGCGGCCATTTGGTAGGAACAGTGTGGATGAGCCCCGACCTTGATCTCGACAGCGCGATCGACGATCGCTGGGGCCGCTGTACTGGATCTGGCGTCCCTATATGTGGGCGATGCCGCACCGCCGCTTCTTCTCGCACTCAGGGTCTCGGCGATCTTGCGGCTCCTGTATCTCTACCTGGTGCTCGGTTGTGGCGTGATATTGCTCTCACTCCTGCTGGGTCTGTTTGGCATTGTCAGCGAGCGCACCTCATTAGAAGTGATCGAGGCCTGGCTGGTGGGGTTCATTCGCGACCATCCACGCATCACTGGTGCCTTTGTGCTCGGGCTCGTGATCAGCGATCTGCTGCACACCATCGCCGATTATCTTTCGACCGGCGGCAAACGCTTTTTACGCCTCTTCGGCATTCGCATCCGGCGCGACTGGCGCAATCACGATCGCTGGCGTGGGTGAGAGGAAGAAGTCAGGAGGCAGACTCCTCACTCCTATGCCCCTCGTGTGCTGTCGAGGTAATCCTGGAGAATGATCGAGGCGGCGATTTGGTCGATGTGCTGCTTGCGTTTATCTGGCTTGATGCCAAGCTCGCGCATCATCTGATCGGCGGCAGCACTGCTGAGCCGTTCGTCGAAAAAATGCACTGGCACGTTTAAGGCACTGGCGATCTCGCCAGCGAACGATTTGACGGTTTGTGCTTGCGGGCCAATCTCGCCACGCAGCGTCAGGGGAAGACCGACTACCAGTTCAACGACCTGGTAGTCGGCGATAATTTTGCCGATCGCGCGGATAGCCTGCGGGCGCGGGGTGGCGGCGATGGTCGTTAGCGGGTTAGCGAGCGATCCATAGACGTCGCTGAGCGCCACACCGATCCGCCGCTCGCCCAGATCTAGGGCCAACACACGGCGCTCCGTCGGCGGCTGACGGGGCATCTCCTCCTCCATCGCGCCTCGCTTTCCTGATTCGGTGATCGGCTAACCTGGGCGACAAGATGCACCTGGCGGACACGCCTCGAGCTGCACGCTGCACTCAAAACAGTCACCGCAAGCCAACACTGATCTGCCCATCGCGCTCAGGCAGTTGTTCGACCTCGGGCAGTTCGTAGGATGCGATAACGCCCTCGGCGACGAGTACATCGAGCGCTGCGATCGCTTCGGCGCGTGGTTTACCGCGCACGGCATCTCTGATCTGCTGCGCGGTTATTTCGTCGAGTTGCTCCTGGTTACAGCGCTGATCCTCGGTGTCGGGCACGACACGCCCGGCAACGGTGAGCAGTGCGCCATCCCACGACCAGCCGGTTATCTCCGCCTTCTGGCACTGGCCAAGTCGCCCGGTCTGGCGCAGAAGGCCCGGGACTGCTTGTTGCAATTGGAGCGCAAGGCCGTTGCTACTCGGTGCCGCCAGCGCACTGTAGCGCGCGCGCGTCTCGACGGTAAAGGTCGGGTTGGCAGGGTCGACCGTCTGACCGGCTGCCGGAGTGACAGTGTACTCAAAGCCTTGCAGTTGCGCGAACATCGCTGCATTCGGCAGCACCGTGGTGGGCTCAAGTGCGAGACCGCGCCCGGCGGCGGCGGCGCTCATCTCCTGGCGCGCCTGAGTATCCAGGCCGGTAAGCGCATCGGCGAGCACGGGTTGCACATCGCTCTCCTTCACCAGGAAGACCTCCTCTTCGGTACCACCCTGCAGCGGGTCGTGGATGGCCTGTGGGTTGCCGCCAGCGACGTTGATCGGCCCCTGGCCGGGCACGATCATCTGCTGGATGCTGTTGGCCCCAACATTCGAGGCACTACCGGGAGCGCGTGCTACCACAGGCACCTGCGTCTGGCCGCGCGTCGTAATGATCTGTGCTCCCTGATCGCTGGTCGTCGCTTCAGGAACAGTGAAGGCCTCATTAGCAACAAAGCGCACCTCCTGGCCGACATCGCTCAAGGCGACGAATTCGGTACCGGCGGGGAAAGGCAGTGCTTGGGCGCTGCTGTTGCGCAGGGTTACAATCCCGTTTGCGCTGCCCACCGGCGTGAGCACCGAGGTCGTAATTGTACCACTGCTCGCGAAACGCACCTCGCCGCCCACGGTGTCGGCGCTCACCGCGCTATCGCTAGCAGGCGCGCCAACCGCGTTGATCGCGATCGGCAGATTGTCGAACGGTGCCGTCTCTTCAGGAGGCACCGGCAGCGTGACTGCAACACGTACGCTTTGCAAGGTCGGCAGGAAAAGCGCGATGCCGATCGTAACGAGGATAACTATCAGTGCGCTAGTAACGCCAACCAGTAACCAGGGCCGCCGCGGCGCTTCATCTTCGGCATCATCGGCGTAGCCGCCAGGTCGCGGCAGCGCGGCGGTTGCACGGCTACCGCCGACATTGGGCGCGCAGACTTGGGCGCTGGTGCGGCCAGCGGACGTGTACGGGCAGGCGTTGTTGATGTGCCGGTTGCCGCCATCGGACGGGTGATGCTGGCGGCGGTAGCGCCGTTCTTTGGGCGTGCGCCCTGCGGAATGGCAACAACGTCATCGTTGGGCGCTGCCGCGTTCGCGGCCGTGCGGCGCTGGGTATCGCTTTGGGGCGTCGCCGTGCGGCGCTGGGTATCGCTTTGGGGCGTCGCATGGGGGGGCGAGCG
>JAAUTF010000381.1 GCA_012031775.1 Candidatus Altimarinota bacterium
TATTACGAGCGGGCGAGCCGTCCCCTGGGTCCGCATTCACAGCTTGCCCGACCACGCCTATTTCAATCACTCGCAGCATATCAACGCGGGTCTCGCCTGCCAGACCTGCCACGGTCCCATTGAAACGATGGAAGTCGTTTACCAGTACGTGGATCTCAGCATGGGATGGTGTATGTCCTGCCACCGCAGCGACGAGTATCTGCGCACGCCGGCGGATATCGCCAAGCAGGCGCTCCAGACGCAGTTTGCGCACTCGTACTACCGTGCCGGCGGCCTGGAGAATTTCGACGACAACCAGGTCCGCGAGGAATTCGAAAGCGTGGGCGCCGCCTTCTGGAATCAGCGCGAGTTGAACGACCTTGCGGCGGAGACGGATGCGCACGAATTGTCGGACCTGATTTCCCAGACGCTGGGTTACAATAGCTATGCCCCCCAGACCGGTGATCGCGGCTGGTTGTTCAATGTGAAGGACCATGTCGCGGCGTTCCAGAACGCCTCGATCAACTGCAACACGTGTCACCAGTGATGCCGACTGAAGGTACGAAAGAGAAAGCGACGCAATCAATGTCCGATATCCAACACCGACCGATCATCTGGTCTACCTTGGAAGAGTACGAAGGCGATCCCGACGCGCTCGCGCGTGAAGGTTTACAGAATGCCGCAGCGGAAGCGCGCTACGATCTGGTGCTGTATGAGTTTTTCCTGACCGACAAATGCGGCCATGATCAGGACTGGGAGATGGCCCGCTGGTGCATCGAGACACTGGAACAATTCCTGGACGGCTTGCGTTCGGCCCTTGATCCGGACCGCGATCTGCTGCTGGTCACTTCCGATCATGGAAACTCGGAAGACTTGAGCGTGAAGACGCATACGAACAATGCCGTGCCGACCTTCGCCTTTGGCCGCAATGCCGCGCGCGCCGCAGCCGAGATCCACAGCCTGATCGATCTCCCTGGCTTTATCTATCGCGCCCTCGAGATGCCCGATGAGCCGCCCGAAGAACTGCATCAGCGGGCGTCGTCTGCGTCGGCACCGCACTTGCCTGCGTTGTCGCTGTTGCACTCGCGACAATAGTTGGGGTTGGCGTCTTCGTCGCACTTGCCTGGGTCGCACTTGCCTGGGTTGTCGGCGTTGCACTTGCAGTCGCGGTTGCAGAGGCGCTGGTGGAAGTAGATGTAAGCGTCGTATTCGTAGACGCTATTCCGGTCGCCGTTGCCGCGCTGATCGACGATGGGGTAGCTGTGACAGGAGTTGAGGACTCAGAGGCGGTCGACGTTGGCGTTACCGGCAGCGTCTCGACCGTACTCGTCGCTGGCGCAGGGGTCGCTGTCGTCGGCAGAGTAGTAGTTGTCGCGGTGTACGCTTCCTGGGCACTTGAGACCGCAAACCAACTCGTATCCTGCACGGTGCCAGCGATCTCAAAGCCCGATAAGCCTTCCTGGACATCCGCCGTCGCCGTCGGTGTTCCAACAGGGGGCGTTGGATCGATAGGAGACGTAACCGTTTGCGTCGCGCCAATGTGCTGATCATCGACAGTCGGTGAAGCAGTTACCTCGATAACGATCGTCTCGTCATCTACCAGCACACCGCCGCTCAATTGTACGTCCACTGGCAGATCTGCGCCGCGAACCACCCCATTGAGCACAACAGCGGCCCCCACTGGCAGCTCTGTCAACCGCAGTTGAAGGGTTTGCGATACCGTTGTATTGACCGCCAGACCGCTCACATTCCATTCCAACACCCTATTTACTTGAAGGTTGATGAGACAAGTTCAGTACCTGCAGGCAGGGGAAGGCGCAACTGTAAAGCATTGGCATCGAGATTTCCCCGGTTGCTCAAGAGCGCTGTTACCGTAAACGTGTCACCGACACGCACCACAGGCGGTTCTGTTTGGAGCCAGCCATCGATAAGCGGACTAGGCGCAGGTTCGACTATAGCCTCAAGCTCAGACTGAGAAAAACCATCATCAGTTTGTTCAGCAGCCACCTCACCCTCTACTTGGGAAGGTTCGCTTGATGCTTCGAGGAGGACATAGTCTGGTTCTGGGAGCGGATCCTCAACGGGGAACGTAGCAATTGGCTCAGAGTCCTGGGCGACAATCGCGTGCGGTGGGAGGACGGGGCCAATCAGCGAAACGATGAGCACGAGCACAATGGCGGATGGCACGCGAAGTCGCATACAAGTCCTTTGTTCGAAAATTAAAAGCTAAGCTAGGAAAATTGAGCACACGAAAGACCATGCCGGTTTGTAGTAACCCGCATCGTGACGAGCCACCCGGCTCTCACATCATTGCACATTCAACCTTAGGAATAGTTTCACAATAAGGTCGGAATTCACCTTTGTCAACTTAGGAAATCCCTAAACTTTTTGCCCGCCGCGACGTAGTCATTACGTGCCACACCACCTTGTTCGCAAATCCGTTAGAGCTACTATAATTCGTGCTTGCAAACCCGTTAAAAATAATCTACACTTCGGACTGCAAAATACATTCCCAACATGGTAAAAGAGGAGCGGGAGAAAGAGAATGGAATTCTGCAACGCCGCGTTCCACGTCCGTATCGCATTGATCGCCCTCGACACCGAACCGCTTTGCAATCTTACTGCTATCCTACCCGCTACCCATGGAACAATTGTTGCGACCTGCCCCGACGTAGCGGCGGCCCAACGGCTGCGCGCTGCCGACGCTGATGTCATTCTGGTGCTTTGTAATCTCGCCCAGCCCGACCAGCTGGAGCTGTTGTTGCAGCTCAATCCACGCGCGGTAGCACTCCCCGTTTTTGCCTCCATCGCAGTGCCAATCTCAGCTCCATGTTGCTCGCGTGTGAGCACGGTATTACAGGTAATGCCATACAAACAGTATCACCTGTAGTACTCTACATCGGGTTACTGGCGGTGCGATATGACAGCTTGTACCTGTGCCCAACAATTTGCACAGGCTTCAAGGAGCGTTTTGCACAGCTTATCGCGCAGCGGGGCGAGATGCCGTGTACGGTGTTGTCGATGGTGGCGGCTGGGGCGTCGAATCGGGTGATTGCAAACAAGCTCGGTATCTCGGAGAAGATGATCGAGTACCGCCTACGCCAACTAAGCCAGCAACTGGGCGTCCATACCAAACCTGAGCTTGCGGCCTGGTGGTCGCGGCTTACGGTGGAAACGTTGGCTGACGATCTGGCACAAGGTGATGATCGTTTGATTGAGCACAGTCTCTCTGTCCATCGTTTGGAGCGCACCTTCGCGTAGTGGCGGCGTGAGCTATGCCCACGATGCTGCGCTGTATTACGCTGCAGACCCCGCGCTGCGCTCGGGTGACCTGGCGGCGCAGTGTAATCACTGGCAGATGCCTTACGTGCATCATGGCGCAGCAGTGTTCAGCGCCCCTGGCTGCACACCTCGTGCCCCATGCTTTCGGTGGTGCATCACAGGGCGTATGTGCTGTGTCACAACGTTCATGTGCTGCGTCATTTCTTTCGGTGATGCGCCACAACGTTCATGTACTGCGTCACTTCTTTTCGGTGATGCGTCACAACGTTGATATGACGCGCCACTTCTTTCATTTGTCACGTCAAAGTGATTATAGTAATCCTACATGGTTTGTGAAGAAGGGTGTGGGGGTCGTGCGCGGCTACGCCGCGCACGACCCCACACCTTTTAGAATCACTCCAGTCAGCGGGCTGCTGCGAGCGCGGCTACGACGCGCACGACGACACACCTCTTACCACAACCTATTTGGGTCGTAGTAAGCTGGTGGTGCGGCGCTCGCACCACCAGCTTCTGCACAAACGCTTTCGATCGTTGTTACAACGCTACGCTACAATGATGTACGGACGGCTACGTACGAACAAGCATTCCAGAAAGGAGACCGTTCCCATGGCCCTGTCCAACCGTATTTCGCCGGAGACGCTTATGGAGTACCGCAAGGCCTTACAGGCATTGCCCGACCTCGGCGATTACACGCCGCGCAACCAAGACCATAGTGTAGCTGTGTTACAGGAGATCGAGCAGCAACTCACGGTAGCGGAGCAAGCCGAGTCGCGCGCGCGTCGTACGCTTGAACTTGCGCGCGAGGAAGCCATTATGCTGGGACAGCGCTTGCATCACGCCATGATTGGTGTCAGAACAGAGGTGCTGGCGCAATACGGCCGCGACTCAGCAGCGGTCGAGGTGGTTGGCCTAAAGCGCAGGTCGAGCTATCGTCGACCAGCCCGTCGGCACACGCGCGCAGAGTAGACGTTTGTTTTGAGCAAACGTACGAGGTCTACATCCTCAATGACACACGAAAACCCCATAGCGCGTAATCATCCGCTGTAGGCCGCTCACCGCAGTCGACCAGACGGCACAATGCAGCCGTCCATGCCAACCCTGCCGTCTATGGTCGACTGCGGTGAGCGATTGCGTGGTTGTCTCCGCTGTAACAAAAGCGCACACCACGTTCAGCACGACAGCATCTTGCTCGGGATTCAGCCTTATATAGCAATCCTAAATGAGTTGTACATTGCGTGTGTTGAAATCTGGCGGCTACGCCGCCAGATTTCACACACGCAAGTTCACAAATCGTTTAGAGTTACTATAGCGGTGAGCAAGACGCTTGCGCTAGCTCACGCGGCAGAAATTGCGCTGTGATGCAATGAATCTTCTGCATTCTGGCTCCTGACTTCTGCTATAGGTGGCAACACCTACTTCACCCCTACCACCAGCAGCATAGAGCGCGTAGCGGGCAACGCCGCTGTTAATGCAGCAACGCTACCTTTGGCGGCGACACGCAGCGGGTGCGTGCGCCAACGCCCCGGCTCAAGACCGATCGGCTCCCAGGCGGCGACGTGTTCGCGGCGACTAACGTGTAGTCCGGCTTCGTCGACGAGCCAGGCCAGTTCTTGCATCGTATAGGTGCGGCTATGGGTAGTATAACGCGCCTCGCCCTCCAGGCGCATCTGCTGCTGAAATTCGGCACGCGTCTGCACACTTTGCCAGAGCAGCATCCGTACAATGGCGCGCAGCCGACTCTTGGCGTAGAGTTCGTTGGGCGTGGAGATCACCGCACGCCCACCGCGACGCAGCACACGCCGAAACTCACGCAGCACTGGCAGCGGCGAATACACCAGATGCTCGATAACCTCGGAAAAGACAATCGCGTCGAAGCTGTCGTCGGCAAAGGGGATCGGCTCGCGTTCCAGGTTGGCCTGCCGCACCTCGACGCCAATACGATCCCAAAGTGCCTGGCGCTTGGTCGGGTCGAGGTCGACGCCGCTCACGCGGTAGCCATTCTCCACCAGCAGCTGAGTGAACTGGCCCGGCGTCACGCCAACCTCCAGCACATGCCCGCCGCGTGGCACTGCACTCAATGCTTGCATCAGCGCGGCGTAGCGATAACGATGGTAACGAAAATAGGCGGCTTTGCCGTCTTGTTGCGCGTTCGCTTCGACACGCTCAAAATAGGTTGGTAGCGCTGCGCGCATCACTATTCCTCTTCCTGGCAACGCCAGTTTTATGGAAGGGGAGTGTGGCAGTTTGGCAGCTTCGCTGCCAAACTGCCACACTCTCTTCCTTCTTAAACGGCGATTATAGTATCATAGGAGGAAATAAACGGCGAGTCAGAGGAGGAACGATGCAAAACCCACAGACACCACTAACAATGCCACAGCCGCAGCCGCTCGATTGGCGGCGCTTACTGCTGCGCTGGTTGATAATGTCGATCGCCATTTTCGCGGCGATCACGCTCGTGCCGGGGATCGAATACGTGGGGCCGGGCTGGCAGGTCGGCGGCGTGGCAGTAATCGTTGGCCTGCTCAACATTCTGCTGCGCCCGCTGCTCTATCTGCTGACCTGCTCGCTCGTCATTTTAACGGCGGGGCTGTTCGGGCTGGTGATCAACGCCGGGCTGCTTTTGTTGGCAGCAGAGATCGCTAGCTGGTTCAACATCCAGTTCACCATCGACGGCTTCTGGCCAGCCTTTTGGGGGGCATTAGTGATCTCGCTGGTGAGCCTGGCGCTGAACTTGCTCACCGGCGAGGGCCAGGTGCGGGTGATGCGGTGGATCGAGGGGACGGATCGACGCTAGGGCTTGGTACGGGCGCAGCATGCTCGCCCGTACCAGGCCCTACC
>JAAUTF010000382.1 GCA_012031775.1 Candidatus Altimarinota bacterium
GCTACTCAGTGCCGAACCGCGCGCGCGCGCCATGGTGTATTCAGCGAGCGGCGGCCAGGGCAGCCCTTTCAAAGAGCGGCTGCTGGCGCGCAACCGCGTGCGTGTTATCGTGCGCTGCTTGCCGGGGCCGCTGCTGCGTGAATGTTTGCCTGCCATTGTTGCCTACGACACACTAGCGCTGGCCTACGCCGTGCTTAAGCGCCGTCCGGCTATCGTCGCCGGTCGCCGCGCCGCGCTGCGCGAACTGCCGCAGCTTATCGCGCAGCGCCAGCAGATCCAATCACGGCGCAGCGCGCCCATCCACACCCTGCAGCGCTGGCTAGAGCCAGCTCCCAAGCCGCTGACAAACCTCGCGAACGCGCGGCGTCTTAAGGCGCTGCTATCGCCTGGCACCTAGACGATCATCTCGGCGCTGTGGTGCTCCCGCTATCGCTCATCGCGGATGCTGCGTGCCCAGGCACGTACCCGTTCGGCCGCGCCTTCCGCTTGCCCTCCATCATACACATCAGCAATCGTCATCGTCCACCGGCGCAAGCTCGGCGATCGTTCAGCAGCGGGCTTGAGGACGCGCGTGGCACCCTGATGCGCCTGCCCAACTCGCCTGCGTATCTCTGCTAGCGCTAGCTGATTATCGAGGTATTCGGTGTAGGCGCTCCACAGGCTAACGAGGGCCGTGTCGGTGAATTGTGTGGGGTGCTGAAAGTTGTAAGAAGCGACCGTGAGAAAGTGCTCGCGCAACAAATCAGCGTCGGCATATTCCCAGGCGATAATCAGGCCGAGCACATCCCAGCAGCTTAGTTCTTGACTGTAGATTGCGCCGCACTCTGGGCACTGCGAGATAGCCATTATAGCCTCCTCGTTGTACTGAGCGTCACTATGGGATGAGCCGCGTTCCACCGCTATAGTGCGCCACCGCGTCCCAATCGAGTTCGACGCCCAGGCCAGGCCTTTGTGGAATTGTCAGCATGCCATCGCTGTCAAGCGCCCAGGGCTGTGCGACGATCGCGTCGATATAGGGCGAGCCCGCTTTGTATTCAACCATGTCGGTGCTGGGTATCGCCGAGGCGAACTGCAAATCGGCGGCGAGGCCCACAGCGGTATTCCAGCCGTGCGGGATGACGCGCACCCCATATTCCTGCGCTAACCAGGCAATGCGCCGCTGTTCGCTCAGCCCACCGACCTTGGTGACATCAGGCTGCACAATATCGAAGGCTCCGCTCTCAAGAAAGGGCCGAAACGATTGGCGGCGCGTCAGCACTTCGCCACCGGCGATCGGCACTGGCGCGTGCTCGCGCAGGCGCACGAAGTCCTCGCGCGCATCTGGACGCAGCGGTTCTTCGAACCAGGCTACATCGTAGCTGGCCAGCATCTGCGCGCTGCGCAGCGCCCATTTGTAGTCGTTCGGCCAGAAGCCATCGCTCGCACCGGCGTCCACCATCAGCAGCGCCGCGCGCCCGCAGCTGCCGCGCCGCCCGTACGATCGCTTCGTCGATAGTTGTGCTCTCGCGCCCAAACGGCCCCCAGCCGATTTTGAAGGCGCGAAAACCGCGCGCTGCCCAATGTTCGATCTCGGCCTGCATCTGCTGTGGCTCCTGCATCAGCAACGACGCGTAGGGCCTGACGCGCTCACGGTAGCGCCCGCCGAGCAGCCGACCCACCGGCTGGCCCGTCACCTGGCCCAAAATGTCCCAGAGCGCAAGGTCGATGCCACTGATGGTGTGCGTCAGCGTGCCACCGCGCCCCATCCAGAAGGTATGTTGGTGCATCGCCTCGCTCACGCGCTCCGGCTCCAGCGCGTTCTCGCCGACATATAGTGGTTCCAGCACAGCAAGTGCGGCGCGCACCAAGGCCTCGTTTGTGTACACACTGCCGACGCCGACGACGCCATCGTCGGTATGTACTGCGAGCAAGGTGTGGACATTATCGTCGGGCGCTAGCTCCACCGTCCAGCCACCAGCGGGGGTCGCGCCGTACAACCCTGCGGCACGAATCGAGCGGATGTTCATGGGTGTCACCTCATCGGTAAGGGGTCAGGATTCAGAATTCGACAGAACCAGGGGACTAAGAATGGAGCGCTGAGCGCGCTGATGACACAGCGTCAGCTGCACGCCCAAACACATCTGGCTTCGTAGTCTTCATGCACTTCGTGGCTAAAAAGCAAAAACGCTGCATTCTCTACGGTTCAGAAAGAGTACTCTGCGGCCTCGGCGCGTGCGGCGGTTGTAGCGAGAAAGCTCGGTTGAACTGCGATCACGGTGATGTCGTCGTGCTGTGTTGCCCCGTTAACGAAGGCAAGTGTAGCGCTGATCACTTCGTTGACGATGATTGTAGGCGTGCTCTGTAGCGGCAGGCTTGTTATCACAGCGTGTAGCCGCTCGAAGCCGAACAGCTCGCGTGCGCTATTATGCGCCTCGACAATGCCGTCGCTGACAAAAAGCAAGGTATCGCCCGGCTCCAATACTATCTCCGCTTCGGCGTAACTTCCGCCGAGCTGGTGACCGATCGGCAGACCGCCCACATCGAGATATTCGGCGCTCAGACGCTCAACCGGTTGGTCATCAGCCGAGCTGCGACGAATGAGCAGCGGTGCGATCATGCCCGCATTTGCCACGCAGAGCAGGCTCTGCTGTGGATCGAACGCGGCTATCAGAAGCGCCGCATTCATACGGTTAGCACGCATACGTGGCCCCAAGGTCTCGTTGAGCGCGTCGAGCATGGCGGCGGGGCGGTTGCTGCTTACGGCCTGTGCTTCCACATTGCTGCTGGTGAGTGCCATCAACAGCGCTGCAGCCACACCTTTGCCGGAGATATCACCGATCGCCACAAGGCCGGCACCGTTCGCCTGGGTGATATAGGTGTAGAAATCGCCGCCGACTTCGTGAGCCGGGATGGCCTGCGCTGCCACCAGCAGCTGCTCTTCGGCCCAGGGTGCCTGCTGCGGCAACAGGCCCATCTGGATCTCGCGCGCCAGCGTGAGGCCATCGCGTAGCTCCTGGTTTTGCTGCTCGATCGCGCGCAAGCTGTGCTGAAGCTGGTCGGCCATAATATTAAAGGTGCGTGCCACCTGGCCGATCTCGTCGTCGCGCATCACGTCGATGCGGTAGTCGAGTCGCCCAGTGCCCAGCGCTTGCGCCCCAGCGTTGAGCGCGCGCAACGGCCTGGTGATCATACGCGCCTGCAAGAGGCCCCAGCCGAGGCCGAGCGCGCCAACGACCATCACGAGTGTGGAGAGCAAAAACAGGCTACGGTAGACATCGGCGAAGATCTGGCGCGACGGTTGCTCGACTACAATCTGCCAGGTGCTCAGGCTGATCGCGGCGCGCGCGCCGATCACTTCTTCGTCGTTGCCATCGTTATAAATCGCCACACTGCGTTCGCCACTAAATAGCGCCATCAGCGATGGTGCCGGTAGCCAGCCAGCTGTGCCGTCGGTGAGCAACACCTGCTGGTCGCCATTGATGAGATAAGCGACAACACCTTGCTGACGGCGCAACCCGCTAAGAATTTGTTCGATACGCGTAGTGCTGACTTCGGCGCTCAGTGCTCCTACCAAACCATTCGTCTGCGGGTCGCGCAGTGGCAACGCAAGCTGGAAGTGGGTCTGTTCGTCGCTAGATGTGCGAATATCGCTGCGCCCACCGAAGCCGCTGCGCAGCGTGCGCTCGATCAACGCACGATCGCTCTCTGTCTGCGGGTCGGTCGTCATCGCAATCAGCGGGTTACTCGCTCCGGCGAGCACGCGCCCATCGTTGGCATACACCCGCAAGGCGCGCAGATCGGGGTTGCTCGCGGCCAGTTCGCGCACTGCGCCATTCAGCTGCTCCACGGTCTGGCTAGGGTCGAGTTGGCGGCTGGAGCGCAGCAGTTGCTGTTCGAGGTCGAAGATAAACGTGGCGATATTGCCAGCGAGTTGGTCGGCGAGCGCCTGCTGGCTAGTGAACGCGTTTTCGCGCTGCATCTGAAAAGTCAGGCCAACCAGTAAGATGCCGACCAACAGTAATGGCAGCGTCGAAGAGACCAGATACGACCAGCGGAGGCGATTGCGAATGCTCATGTCACGGCTGCGCCTGCGGCACACTATCGGCGACCGTAGGATCGATCTGCAAGACCTGGCTACTCATCCAGCCGATAGCGCCGGTGGCGGTTTCAACTTCGAACCAGTCTGCGCTGCGGCTGCGCAAGTTAACCCGCTCGCCGCTGGGTACAACGCCGACGACGTCGAATTCGGTGCCCGGGCCGCTGCGTAAATTGGCGTTCACCGTGATAATCGCCAGCAGTCGCTCTGGCTCCGGCGTAGCGCTCGGTAGCGGTGGAGTGGTGGGCAGCGCCGTCGCTGTCGGCAGAAGCGGCGTTACCGTCGGCAGCCGGGCCAAAGTTGGCACCGGCGATGGGCTCGACGGCAAAGCGAGCGAGAGATCGCCGCACGCTACCAAGGCAATGCAGACCATCAGGTGATGCCAAGTCCGACAAGGCGGTCAACCATGGTCTGAGCTATATCAAACATGCGATTCCTGAGCTATGCTAAAGAGGCGGCAATCATCTACCCTGCTGCCAACAGTATAGCAAGCCCGTCGATGTCTGTCATCTCTAAACAATGGTATATAGCGTCCTACGTAGCTGAATGAAGGAGCTGTGAGGGTGCCGGCACCGTCGCCAGCACCCTCAGAAGCGTCTTCGCGAACCGTCTATATAGAATTACTGTAATAATACACAAAGCCCGGTGTTTGTTGCCAAACACCGGGCTTGCGGATGGTCGGGGCGAGAGGATTCGAACCTCCGACCTCAGCGACCCGAACGCTGCGCTCTACCAGGCTGAGCCACGCCCCGACATTGTCGCTACTGGTGCCGAAGGTGGGAGTCGAACCCACACGGAGTTGCCCCCAACGGTTTTTGAGACCGTCGCGTCTGCCATTCCGCCACTTCGGCCAACGCCGGGTACTATAGCAGATATGGCCGCTATCTGTCAAACGTCCTGAGTTGTAAAATGGTTGTGTGGCAGGCGGCCGCGTAGCCACCACCTGCCACACAACATTGTTCACAAACCCATTAGATTTGTTATATAGGAGCTGGGAAAAGTTGCCGCTGCACCGCCGCTGCAACTTTTCCCGCCCCCACGTGGTATAATCTTCGGCGGTGACGTACGTGAGGGGTGGTTAGGCTATGGCGATTGGCGGCGATTTACTTGCGCCCGCGACGGTTATTCGCGGGGCGCGTGATACATACACGATCATGAACCTGATCGGGCGCGGTGGCATGGGCGTGGTCTACCGCGCGCGCCGCGATAGCGACGGCGCGATCTGGGCGCTTAAAGAGATGCGCCCGCAGGCCGAGCTTGCTCCTGAGGATATGGCCGAGAACCGCCGCCTTTTTGTGCAAGAGGCGGAGTTGTTGCGTAGCCTGAGCTACCCTAACTTGCCGGTGGTGGCCGATCTTTTTGAGAACGATAGCCGCCCCACCCTGGTGATGGAGTATGTGCCGGGGCAGACCCTTGAGGATATGATGCACGAGGCCAACGCGCCGCTGTTAAAAACACAGGTGCTCGGCTATGGCATTCAGCTCTGTCGTGTGCTCAACTACCTTCACACCCAGACTCCGCCCATTATCTATCGCGACCTCAAGCCTTCCAACGTGATGCTCACGCCTGAGGGCGTGCTTAAGCTGATCGATTTTGGCGTCGCCCGCACCTTTAAGAAGTCGAAGCAGAAAGATACGATCGCCATGGGTTCGGCAGGTTATGCGCCGCCCGAGCAGTATGGCAAAGGGCAGACCGATCCGCGCAGCGATATCTATGCGCTCGGCGCGACGCTGTTGCATTTGCTCACGGCGCTGCCGCCGATTCCTCTGCAGACGCCGCAGCCCGGCTCGATCACGGCGCTGAACCCCTCGGTCGACGCCGCGACCGAGGCAGTGATCATTAAGGCGATGGATCTGAGTCGCGATCAGCGCTTCGCCGATTGCAAGGAGATGGAGCAGGCGCTGCAACGCTGTCTTGGCCAGCCCTTTGTCGACCCGGCGCTGCGCGCTACACCGCCACCGCCGGCGCAAGCGCCCACCGTTGCCGGCAATGGGCGCCAGCCGCAGCC
>JAAUTF010000383.1 GCA_012031775.1 Candidatus Altimarinota bacterium
ACTCCAAGCTGAACTAGGCCCTGCTTTTTCAGTAGCGTATGAAGCGCTACTAAGCATTTCATAAGTAGCAACCCCAACTGCTCACACCGCCAATGTAATAATCTACAGCGATGAGCACAACGATTGAGCTTTGTTTGGGGTGTTGTGGGCAGCTTCGCTGCCCACAACACCCCAGACGTATGGCTCAATGCTTCTGCCCAGCGCTATAAGCTGTTGAAGAGCTGCAGATTGAGCACGAGACTCACCAACGTGAAAGGTGTTGATCGCATCAGCTACCTCGTGCGCTCGTGTTACCGTTGGAACATGCCCCGCGCCAGCGAGGATCGTCAAGTGACTCTGTGGTATGTGAGCAGCCAACCATTCCGACTCGGCGAGAGGTTGGATGTTGTCGGCACTTCCATGGAGGATCAGCGTCGGCTGGCGAATCTGGCTCACCTGTGGACGCAAATCAAGCCCAGCAAGGCTTTCGTAAAGCCGGATGGCGGCTGCTTGCTCGGCCCGTGCCACTACCTGCATACCCCAACGGCGCAGGGCGATACTGTCGGTATCAGATAGACAGGCATCTACGAAGCGCTGTAGCGTGGCCAGATACGCCGTGCGCAGACTGGAGACAAACGGATCACCATCAACTGGCATTGCTCGATGATACATTCCTGCCACACAAATCAAGCCGGTAAAGCGCTCTGGAGCGGTGAGGGCCGCCTGTAAGGCGACAGCAACACCCGCCGACTCAGCCGCAAGCACACACTGGTCAATCGCTAACGCATCCATGACGGCAAGCACATCTGCAACCATCAGAGGCAGACTGATCGACTCGATCGGTGCAATCGTCGCTCCGCAGCCGCGATGATCGAATGCCACCGTCCGCCACGATCGACTCAGTACGCTAAACGTTTCAGCCCAGAGATCCCAACTGCCAACCCAGCCGCCTAGGGCGAGCAACGTGCGTGGCCCGCCTCCAAATGCAACCGTGTAGAGCTGCGCATCTGTGTGGGTGATAAACATCTCGCCTCCTGCTACTTGATCACGTTCCCCAATCGTTGCACCCCTTCGCGAATACGCTCGGGCGTGGGGTGCGAGAAGTTGAGGCGCATGGTGTTGGCACCGCCGCCATTGGGGTAGAACGCGCCACCTGGCACAAAGGCCACGCGCTCCTGCTCGACGGTCTGGCGCAGAATCTCGGTTGAGTCCAGGCCTTCCGGCAGCGTAAGCCAGACGAACATGCCGCCCTGTGGTTGTGTCCAGCGCACACCTGCGGGCATTGATGTCTCCAACGCTTCTAGCATGGCGGCACGGCGTTCGGCGTAGATCGCGCGAATAAGCGGCACATGGCGATCGAGCAGTCCGTCGCGGCAGGCGTGGTAGGCGATGGCCTGCGACAAACTCGGTGAGTGCAGGTCGAGGCCCTGTTTAGCGTGTGTAAAGCGATCGACGAGCGCAGCGGGCGCGGCCATCCAGCCGGTGCGCAGGCCGGGTGCCAGCGTTTTTCGAGAACGTGCTGAGGTAGACGATGTGACGTAGTTCGCCGTGGGCGGCGACATCGAGCGCGGCCAGCAGGCCGGGGCGCTCGCCTTCGTAGTACAGCTCGCCGTAAGGGTCGTCTTCGACGATCAGCAACTGATGACGTGCCGCTAGTTCAACAATGGCCTGGCGACGCGCCGACGAGAGCGAGATACCGGTGGGGTTTTGGAAGCAGGAGACGAGGTAGAGAAAGCGCGGCGTTGCGCCCGCAAGCAATGCACGTTCGAGCGCGGCCACATCGAGGCCTTCGTCGTCCATCGGCAGCGTGAGGTAACGCGGGCAATAAGGCCGCCAGGCCTGCAGCGCGCCCAGGTAGGTCGGCTCCTCGACGGCCACAAGCGCGTCGGGTTCCAGAAAAAGTTTGCCGAGCAGATCGAGGCCCTGCTGCGAACCGCTGGTGATCAGCACCTGACTCGCCGGTACACGTAGACCAAGCGGGGCCATGTACTCGGCGAGGAAGGCACGCAGCGGCGCGTAGCCCTCGGTGGGGCCGTACTGCAGCGCGGCGATCGGATTCTCGATCAGAACGCGCTCGGCGGCGGCGGCGATTTCCTCGGTAGGGAAACACTCGGGCGCGGGCAGGCCGCCAGCAAAGGAGATCACGTCGGGCTGTTCGGTGAGTTTGAGCAGATCGCGGATCGCCGACGAAGTGATGCGCCGCGCGCCCGTCGAGAGCTTGTCGGTGAGAAAATCGGTGGTGTCGGAAATCATTGCTATCTTTCTATAGCAGAAGTCAGGATTCAGGATTCAGCATTCAGAAGCTTCAGCGCGCCGCATTGCGGGCGAACTGTAACTATGAATAGTACGTGAGCCCACTTATGAGAATTACGTATTACATCGGGTACATAGCCCGCTTGAGCCCGCAGCATGCGGCATACCGGATTGAATTCTTTCTTTCGCACAAACATAGCGTGTTGCGCCCAATGCTATAAGGCAGCGAACGCCTTGGGAAGCGACAATCGTGCCGAATGGCGTCAGACAATAAGATTGTCGTCGAAAGCGCGGGCGATAAGGTAGCGCCGTGCGCCGTCGGTGGCCGCATCGCAGATAACGTAGCGGCCCACGTGGTAGCCAAGGGTTGCAGCAAGTAACGCATCGGTGGTGGCACGCCAGCGCTGCGCCAGTGCGAGGTCGTCGTGCTGCAGCGCTGTCCAGTCGGCAGGGATTTCGATGGCGAGAAAAGGCGCGTCGCTGGAGCTTACAGCCAGTGGCGTGGGGCCAGCGTTTAACAGCTGCACACCAGGAAAGTCGGCCAGCGTCGGCCTTGTACGGCGCTCAGTACACATTCCTTGCGCACCGTAGGTGCTACGCAGCAGCCAACTGATGCTGAGGCGCGAGGCGCTCACGCGATTGAGCGCGTTACTCATCTGGTAAAAACCAGGCAGGAATTCACCGGCGATCGCACGCAAAGTGCCGAAGTTGAGTGCAGCGTTGGCAAACTGTAGCGGATCTGCCGTCCAATGGATGAGGTCGATGCCCGCCGCCAGCGCCTGGCGCGCCTGCGCACGTTTGAGCGCCGCCGCCAGGCCATAGCGGCGAAAGGCGGGGGCGATACCCATCACCTGCGATTCAATGCTCAAGCGATCAGGGGTATCGCCAGGCAGTTCGCTCGAGCCAAAACGGAAGAAGCCGAGCAAAAAGGCCATTACTTCGTCGTTCTGGCGCACCACAAGCGAAGTGGCCGGAGCGAAGGCCGCACTATGCACATCATCGGGGTAGAGCGCGTTGGTCTGCCAGATCTGCGCCTGTAAGCGACGCATCGCCGCGACCTCGTTGGCCGCAGGCGCGCCGATCTGAAACGTGTCGTGGCGCTGCCCAGGCCTAACAAAGCCGACATCGACCGGCGGCGCGTAGACATGAACCTGGTCGGGGGCGAGGAGATCGGCGAGCGCCGTCGTCACGGCTTCCTGCTGAACCGGTGCGATCCCGCTGATACGTGCGGTAACAAGGCGCTGGCCCTGCGCGATCCCACGGGGAAAAACGAGCGCGTAGCCGCGCTGGCCCTGCCCTTCGAGCCGCACAAAACGTCCACCGAGGCGCGGAAAGGCCGAGGCCAGAAAATGCTGCGGGAAGCGCTGCGCTGTCGGCTCGTCAACCGACGCCAGATATGGCTGGGTGCTCGGCGCATATGTATCGAGGAGTTGCGCGTGAACGTCCATAGCAGGCCTTCCGCTGCGGTATACTATGCGAGGACTCAGGATTCAGAATTCAGGACTCAGAAGTGCCGGGCTGCTATCTACCCGACTATTACCGCTGGCTTTATTGTAACGTATATATTGGCTAGAGGTACGCAGCGCCCTCTCTCAAGTGTAGGGTTTTTGGTCAAAACGGCACGTTTGCCCTCCCCCCAACTCCGCTCCCAGGGCAGGAGCGGGGCTTAAGGCCCCGTTCTCAGTGCTCGGTTCTCAGTTCTTACATTGTTGAATGTAACACAATGCCATGAAAATCGAACGTGTCGAGCTGTTCGTCGTCCGCCTGCCGATGGTGCGCTCCTTTGCGACGAGTTCGAGCCGCAAGACGCAGCAGGAGCATATTCTCGTCAAAGCCTACGCCGAGGGACTTGTCGGCTGGGGCGAGTGCGCTAGCCCGAGCGACCCTTACTATTGCGAGGAGACAAGCGGCACCTGTCGCCATATCTTGCGCGATTTTCTCGTCCCGCTGCTCAAAGATAAGCCGTGGGATGACGTCGCAGCGGCGACAGCGCATTGGGCGAAGGTGAAGCGCAACAACTTCGCCAAAGCCGGGCTGGAGATGGCCTGCTGGGATCTGCTCGGCCAGGCGCGTAAACAACCGCTGCACGCGTTGCTCGGCGGTACGCGGGGCGAGATCCTCTCCGGTGTCAGCCTCGGCGTGGAAGACGACAGCGCCACGCTTTTTGCACTGATCGACCAGTATCTCGGCGAGGGCTACCGTCGCATCAAGCTGAAAATAGCACCCGGCAAAGATGTCGACGTCGTGCGCGTCGTGCGCGAGCGCTACCCCGATACCCCACTTATGGCCGATGCCAACTCGGCCTATACCCTGGCCGACAGCGTGCTGCTCAAACGGCTCGACGACTTCGATCTCATGATGATCGAGCAGCCGCTGGCCCACGATGATATCGTCGACCACGCGGAACTGCAAGTCCAGCTGCGCACGCCGATCTGTTTGGACGAAAGCATTTACGCGCTGGACGATGCACGTAAGGCCTTAATGTTGGGCAGCGGGCGCATCATCAACATCAAAGTGAGCCGCGTGGGCGGGCTACTGAACGCGAAACGGCTGCACGATTACTGCTACGAGCGCGGTGTACCGGTGTGGTGCGGCGGCATGCACGAATTCGGCATTGGGCGCGCAGCAAATCTCGCCATCGCCAGCCTGCCTGGCTTCACCATGCCCGGCGACGTGTCCGGCAGCGACAAATATTATCACGAGGATATTGTCACTCCGCCGATCCGCGCGGCAAACGGTGCCATCGCCGTACCACAGGGGCCGGGCCTGGGCTATAACGTGGATGAGGAAATGGTGCGGCGCAACACGGTAGAAACGATCGCCGCGTAGGGTTTGAGCGTGCTCAAACCCTACGCGGCCCATCCCTCATCGATCACGACCAGCCGTAGAAGGCGAAGAGGTAAACCAGGAATAAGAAGACCACCAACCCAACTACGCCGAGCAGGAGTAAAGTCCCGCGGATCTGTTCATCCTCTAGCCATTCGGGCATCCGCATGTGTTGTTCTCCGTTGGATCAGAATTCAGGATTCAGGAGTTTTGGCGCTACAACGCCGTACCGTCTTCCACTTTATTGTACCCTGTTTTTGCTCAACACACCTTGTTGCAGCATTGTCTGGAACATCTGATGCACATCCGATGGTTGTAAATGCCAGGTAGTTGGCCTGCTGGCACAACAAGCACAGCAGCACGGTTTGTTATTCGTTCCATTTGTTCCTCCGCCGACGCACAAGTGCGATGCAGCTGGATTATAGCAGCTCAGCCCTGCAATGGACTATAATGAAAGAGCAACGCGACACAATGAACATTCTGACTCCTGACTCCTGACTCCTGAATTCTCAAAGAAGGCAAGGGGGCCTGATGAGCGAGACCATTGCTACCGAGTTTGAGCTAGCAGCAACCGATTTGAACACGCTCGATGCAATCCAGCGCCGCGTGCTCTGGCTAGCAACGTTGATCGTCCATCATGCCAACAATGTGCGACCAAACCACGATGGCACTAAAGTTGGCGGGCACCAGGCTTCATCGGCCTCGCTGGTAACGGTGCTGACTGCGCTGTATTTTCACTACTTACGCGCTGGTGATCGGGTGGCGGTGAAGCCGCACGCCTCGCCCGCTTTTCACGCGGTGCGCTACTTGCTCGGCCAGCTCGACGCCAATTATCTTACAACACTGCGCGCCTATGGCGGTCTGCAGGCCTACCCGAGCCGCACCAAAGACAAAGGCCAGATCGATTTTTCGACCGGTTCGGTGGGTTTGGGCGCGGTGGCACCGGCCTTTGCCGCACTCGCCGGGCGCTACGCCGCCGCGCATTTCGGCACGCCCAACGATCGCCGTTATAT
>JAAUTF010000384.1 GCA_012031775.1 Candidatus Altimarinota bacterium
AGCACATATTCAAAGAAACGCGCTCTGGCCGGTAATAGCGCGCCCGACGATAAGTGTATTCATCTCGTGGGTGCCCTCATAGGAATAGAGCGCCTCAGCGTCGGCGAAATAGCGCGCGACCTCGTAATCGAGCAGAATGCCGTTACCGCCGAGCACGCCGCGTGCGAGCGCTACCGTCTCGCGCATATGCTCGCCGCAGAAGGCCTTGGCCAGCGAGGCGCGCTCGTGGCTGATCTTGCCATCGCGCGCGTGTAGCTGGCTGAGCCGCAGCAGCAAGCTCTGCATCGCGGTGACATTACCGAGCATCTGCACCAGCCGGTCTTGAATGAGCTGGAAGGCAGCGATCGGCGCCCGAACTGCACCCGCTTGTTGGCATAGTCGAGCGCGCGCTCGTAAGCGCCCATTGCAGTGCCCGCCATTGCCCAGGCGACGACCGAGCGCGCCACCGCTAGCTGACGCGCCACATCGCGGAAGCTCGTCACGCCCGGTAGCCGGTTAGCCTCGCTGACATGGACGTTCTCCAGCCGGATGTTGGCGTTCTGCACCGCGCGCAGCGCCGTCTTGCCCTCGAGCTTCTCGACACTATAGCCGGGTGTGTCGCGCTCGATGATAAAGGCGTTCACCTGGTGATCGCTGACGTGCGCGCAAAACGATATTGATATCGGCAAAGGGCGCGTTGCCGCTCCACTTCTTCGCGCCCGTTGATGACCCAGCCGCCCTCCTCGCGCCGTGCCGTGGTCTTCAGCCCGGCAGCGGTTGGCCGAGCCGACATCCGGCTCGGTGAGCGCCCAGGAGCCGATCTTCTCGAAGCGCTCGAGTGGGGGCATCCAGCGCTGCTTCTGCTCCTCAGAGCCGAAGAGATACAGCGAGCCCATACAGAGCCCCCAGTGGACGCCGAAAAAGGTATACATCGAGGCGTCGACGCGCGCCATTTCCATCGCGGCAATGCCGGTGAGGGTGGGGCCGAGCGCATCGATCGCATAGGGGCGGCTGCCGAAGGTCTCGCCGATCATACGGGCAAACCCCGGCACGAGCTCGTGCGGGAATTCGCCGCGCTCCCAATACTTGCCGATCACCGGGCGCACGCGCTGCTCCATATAACTGCGCACCGCCTGCTGGATAACGCGTTCCTCGGGTGTGAGCACATCGCTAATATCGTAGAAGTCGCCGTTGATCGCCGGGATCTTCTTCGGGCGCGCGCGGTCGGTGATGCTCTTGACGATCAGAGCCAGATCGGTCGGCTGAATATTGCCGAGCGTACGCACCATCGCGCCCAGATTAACCTGCTGAAACATACGGGCCAGGTTGGACATTTGCGGTAGAACTGGGGCCATACAGATGCTCCGTTCTTTATTGCTGGCTAGTGCAATTGCAGATTGCAGATTGCAGGTTGTAGGGTATGCCTATCGTGTTGGGAGGCAATCAGTACAGCGATGATGGCTGAACAGGCCGTCTGCATTTGCACGAACATCAGGAGCAAATGGATGCTGGTGCCTCATAGCGCAATGCTGAATGAGGCACCACAAGGTACTGAACCTGACAGCGATGAACGTCGATGAATTGCCCTGTCGCTACTGAATGCTGAGTCCTGACTGCTGCTGTCATTAAACGAAGGCAGCAATGCCGGTGATCTCGCGCCCGACGACGAGCGTGTTGATCTCGTTGGTACCCTCGTAGGTATAAACGGCTTCCATATCGGCGAAATGGCGCGCAAGATGGTTTTCGAGCAAAATGCCATTGCCGCCCAGTAATTCGCGCCCGAGTGCGACCACCTGGCGTGCGCGCGCGGCACAGTGCTGTTTGGCGAGCGAGGCCATACCCTCGGTGACCTGATTGGCGTCTTCGTCGAGCAGACGGCAGAGCCGCCAACACATAAACTGCATCGCCGTCACGTCGCCAAGCATTTGCACCAGTTTCTGCTGCACCAGCTGGTAACTCGCGATCGGTTTGCCGAACTGTTCGCGTTTGAGCGTGTATTCGCGCGCGATCTCGAAGGCGGCCATAGCGTGGCCGACGGCCTCCCAGGCCACGCCATAGCGGGTGTTTTTCAACACCACGGCCGTATCGCGAAAGGAACGCGCGTTCGGCAGCCGGTTCGCTTCGGCGATCTCACAATTGCTCAGCGTGATGTCGGCGTTTAGTACCGAGCGCTTGGCGATCTTGCCCTCGATCACCGTCGCCGCGAAGCCGGGCGTGCCCTTTTCCACTAGAAAGCCGCCGACTTTACCGGTCTCACTGTCTTGCGCCCAGATCACGACGACATCGGCAAAACTGGCGTTGCCGATCCAGCGCTTGGCACCGTTCAGCACGTAGCGGTCGCCGACGCGCGTGGCCGTGGTGCGGATGTGCGAGGCGTCGGAGCCGACAAAGGGCTCAGTGAGGCCAAACGCGCCGATCTTCTCCATACGCGCCATGGCTGGCAGCCAGTGTTGCTTCTGCTCTTCCGAGCCGCAATGGTAGATCGAGCCCATCGCTAGGCCGCTCGTCACCCCCAAAAACGTCTCAAGGCTGCCGTCGCCGCGCGAGAGTTCAGCTGTGGCAATGCCGACGGCGACTGCCGAAAGCCCGGGGCATCCATACCCCTTGATGACACCGCCGGTCAGGTTCAGCGCCGCTAGCTTCGGCACTAGCTCAAAGGGAAATTCGGCGCGCTCCCAGTACCGATTGATCACCGGCAGGACTTCTTCGTCACAAAAGCTACGCACGCGCTCGCGCACATCGCGCTCTTCCGGAGTGAGCAGCGCATCGAGCTGATAGAAATCTAACCCCCGCTCAACGGCCTGTATCGTCATTGATCTCCTCCACAGTTCCAGTTCTTAGAAGGTGGCTTTCATCTAACGCATCGCGTTATCAGTATACCACAGTATGACGCATTGCGTTAGTATGAACCAACAGGAATGCCGAGCGTGGGAGTAGGGCCGGGCGTCGGCGCGATGCGTTGTAGGCTATCCGAGCGGGCGATCGAGCTGAAGAGCAAGGTTCCGATCAGAATAAAAGCCACAATTGCAATACTGCCAAAAGCAATCGTGCGTGCGAGCACCTCGGAGCGTTGTGCGCTTGCGCGTCGCGACCTACCGGATGCTGCATTCTGAACCCCGACTGTGGGCCTGGCCGCAAGCATCTCCTGTATCGCAAACACCCGCGTATGTGTTGGCGGGTGGGTTGGCTGTGCGTTCCAGGGCAGCTGCACATCTTCGAGCATCGCCTCCCGGAAGAAGCTGACCAGGTGCGTGCCGTAGCCACAGCGTACGGCGAACGCATCGGCGTTATACTCGCGCTTGAGGAAGTAGGCGCGCCATAAGGAGCCAAGCAGCGATGGCCCGACACCGCCGACCGCGAAGATTACCAGGTAACGCGCCAGCTGTACACCGATCGTCAGCAATGGGCTGACCAGCCAGGCCAGCTTAATCTGAAACATAACCATAAGAAAGCTCAAACAGCCGATAAGCACCAGCACCAGGCCCCGGACTAACAGCCGGAGCGCGCTGAGTAAAATGAATTCGACTGTGTAGCCACCAGGAATTACGAGCGCCGAGAGCGCCAGCAGCAGCCGCCCATCGCCACCGTGCAAGTGGCCTAACTCGTGCGCAACCACCGCTGTGAGATAGGGGCTGCGCAGCAGATCGCGATAGACGAACAGCGTGGTGCCCGAGACCGCAGCGTTCAGGCCGCTACGTTCTAGCACATAGATGTGTACCGGTAAGACGAGCTGTTGTTCGCGCAAAGGGCGTAATCCGTCATCGAGCAGCGCTTGCTCCGCAGGGCTTGGCAGCCGCCCGCCAAGCCGGTAGCGCGTAAGCATATGGCCGCTGGGCACGCCACAGAGTACGAGCAGCGAGTAGACGAGCGGCGTCAGCGCTGCAAAGCCAGCTATGCTCAAAGCCCACGGCCCATCGAGAAACCAGCTCAATGGCCAGTAGACCAGGGCAAAGCGGCAGATCACGCTGATCAGCTCGAAAAAGAGTGTGAAGGTGTAAAGCACAAAAACCATGGCGTAATGGGTGAACCGTGATGATTATCAGAGCGCAGCAGTTCGGATCGCGCTTCACAGTTCAGGCTGAAAGCGCAGCGGTTCAGTTCACGGTTCACGCTACAGAGCTGAGCCTTGGCGACGCACAAACAGGAAATAATTGATCGCTGTGGCAAAACTATAACATATTGCGGTGAGAAAAAAGATCGGCCCGAAGCCGTAGCGTTGCTGGATGATGACGCTGAAGGTGGGGCCAACGATGTAACCGACGTTAAAGGCACCGTTGACGAGGCCGGCCAATGTTGGGCGTAGGGCAGGTGGCGTCTGCTCCATGGTATAGGCATCGTAAAGCGGCGCGGCCATATTCATCAGGGTGCCGCGTAGCACGGCGAAGAGCAGCGCTGTGCCGAGAGCGGGTGCGCTGCCCAGCAAAATCAGGCAGGGCACGGCGAGCGCCTGCGTCAGCACTACCGCTGGCATCTTGCCCATACGCGCCGCCAATCGTGGGGCGAGCAGGGTCGCTGCACCGGTGGCAATGCTAATAAGCGCCAACACAATGCCAACTGTGGCATCGCTCGCATTGAAACGTTGGGCGAAGTAGAGGTTCAAGTACGGGATAAACAACGCTGCACCACAGGAGATGACCAGTGGGCTGATCACGAAGCGCAGCAGCGGCAGCAATTCGCGCACTGCAACCGGTAAGATTGCGGTTGTGCTGCGTGTACTTTTGCGTGCTGCATTCTGAACCCCGACTTCTCTCATCAGCAACAGCGGTACAATGGCGATAGCGATCAGCAATGTAGCACCCGTAAAAGTGGCCTGGTAGCTCGCCGGGCTGCCAAGCGGTAGCCCAAACCACTGAGCCAGCCAGTTCGGCATGAAACCGCCGATCAAGGTGGCCATGCCGGAGACGCCGATCACCAGCGCCGCGTTCAGGCTGAACAGGTGGTCGCGGTTTTTTGCATTGCTCTGGCGCATCAGCAGCGGGGCGACGCTCACCTGGAACAGCACAGAGGCGGGGCCGCTGAGAGCCGCACCAGCGAGTAGAAAGCCGGGTTCGGGCCGGAGCAAGAGCGGTAGCAGCGCAAGAACCTGCAGCAGAGTCGCCAGTAGTAGACTCGCCCGTTCGCCCCAGCGTGTCACGAGCAGCCAGAGCGGTACGCTGCTCAGGGTTGCGCTTAATACTGGCAGGCTTGTGAGCGCACCGAGCAGCGGCACTGGGCCGAGTAGTGGCAGGATCAGCGTTGTCGTTGCTAGGCCAAAGGCAACAAGTGCCAGATTGTAGAGCAAGGCAATAATCGCCGAGCCTGTTGTCAGCAGCCCAACATGGAGAAAAAAGAGCCGGGCGTTCTGCGGCATTATAAGGTGTACCACCGGTAAGGCACAGTTTAAAATAATTATGCCAGCACCATACACTTTACTGGCGTCGGACTGTGCTGTGCTGTCGGTTTGAGGGTTCTTCGTCCTTTGCTCTGAGCATACTAAGAGCGGGGCAGCGTTGCCCCGCTCTTGGTTACGCACACCTTATTGTACCTGATCTGGCGAATTGTTACTGTGGCAGCGGGACACGCGAGCTAGTGGTGGAGCGCGGCTTACGGAAGTTCATCAGCATTGGCTCGACGAGGTGAACAAACAGGAGCAAGCCGATCAATAACCAGCCGCCGAGTGCGCCGATCATCAACGCCTTGAACACCATAATCGCGACCGCCGTCGAAAGCAACTCCATGGTATTCCTCCTTACGGTATACTGCTATCACAGGAGCAGAAGCGTTTTTCTGATCGCAGTATAGTTGACAGGTGGCGCTGGTACGAGGGAAAAGCGTTGTTTAAGATGCGGGAATTTTCTCCTTTTGCTGCCTTCTCGCAGGTTGCTCTCTGCCAAACCACGATCAACCGCAACTTTTTCCTCGAATTTAGTATTATAGTAGTCCTAAACAGTTTATAAAAAAGCGTGTGTCGTGGCTGGCGGCTATGCCGCCAGCCACGACACGGCCTCTAACACAACCTATGTAGGATTGTTATATATACCCGGGAAATACTGCTATGTCGCTATCTAACAAACAGCCGTCGACGCATTGTGCGTTACGCCGAT
>JAAUTF010000385.1 GCA_012031775.1 Candidatus Altimarinota bacterium
GCTCCGCTGAACCCGGCGACACTGCCGCCACCCGGGGTGGGCGCATTCGACGCGAGAGCGTCGAGAAAACTACCGACAGACTGTGTATGTATATGCTCGCTCATGTAAAGTGACCCTTTAGAAGAGGCCTTGTGCGTGTCGCTGAAGAACTGCGCTGCTCAGCGACACATACAAGACAGTTCTTAAAACGTTCTCTCATTATAGCAGGAGTGCGGCCAGTAGCACTCAAATGAGCGATGTATACAGCTCGATAGTCTTGTCGGCGATGGCGCCCCAGGAGAAATGGTCTTCGACGCGCTTGCGCCCGTTGTGTCCGAAGCGTTGCTGCAGGGCCGGATCAGCCGCCACGCGGTTGATCGCCGCCGCTAGATCGCGTGAGAACTGCGCTGCGTCCACCGGGTCGAAGGTGCCCGGCTTCAGCTCGAGTGGCACCAGGATACCGGTCTCCTCCGGCACGATCACCTCTTTGATACCGCCGACCGCCGAGGCGACAACGGCAGTTTCGCAGGCCATGGCTTCAAGGTTGATGATGCCAAAAGGCTCATAGACCGATGGGCAGCAGAAGACTGCGGCGTGGCCGTAGAGTTGAATGACATCGGGGCGCGGCAGCATCTGTTCGATCCAGATCACACCGTCGCGGCCTGCGCTGACGGCGGTGACGCGCTCTTGCATCTCCTGCGCTATCTCCGGCGTATCGGGCGCACCGGCGCAGAGCACCACTTGCAGCGATGGATCGATATGCGGAATGGCGTTGACCAGGTGGATGATACCTTTCTGGCGCGCGATGCGGCCCACGAACAACACAAAAGGCCGTTCAGGGTCGATGCCATAACGCGTCAAGGCCTCGTTCGTCGTCGATTTACGGTATTCGTCGGGATTGATGCCGTTGTAGATCACATGGACTTTCGCGGGATCGACGGTAAAGAGCCGCAGCACGTCCTCGCGCGTCTCCTTCGAGACAGCGATAATCGCGTGGGCTTGCTCGATCGCCGTTCGCTCGATCCAGCTGCTGAGGTGGTAGCCGTTGCCGAGTTGTTCGACCTTCCAGGGGCGTAGCGGTTCGAGCGAATGGATGGTCAACACATACGGCACGCCCCACAGGGTGGCAGCCCAGAGCCCGGCCATGTCGGCGTACCAGGTATGGCAGTGGACGATTTGGGCGTCGAGCGTGTCTTTGGCGATCACCAGGCTACGCGCCAGCGCATCGATCGCGCCGACAAAGCGCGCATCGGTGTTCTGCGTTGTCTCGGGCCACTGCGGGTAGCCACGGACGGTCAGGTTGCCCTCCTGAACTTGCTGGTCGCCGAAGCAGCGTACCTCGACAGCAATTTTCTCAGCCAGGGCCTGGCTGAGATATTCGACATGGACTCCTGCACCGCCGTAGACATGCGGCGGAAACTCTTTGGTGAACAGCGCCACTTTGGTGAGGTTCATATTTTACCCTTTCAGGGGTTAAAAAAGACGCTACGTGTCTGTATCGTATGCATCACGATACAGACACGCAACCTTTTGCATCACCACTCCGCATTGCCAAAAAAACCTTCCGGGTGCTCACGGTCGATAAATGCTTCGATCTGCGCTCGGAGATCGCCGAGGCGGAAGCTAGGGCCATGGCCAGGGTAACAGATCGCGTCGTCGGGCCAGCCGAGTACCGTCTCGCGCAGCGTGTGTAGTGTCTGCTGGAAACCTTCAACACTCCAGGTTTTGCCAGGGCCACCGGCAAAAATGGTATCGCCGACAACGATTGTCGGCTCGCCGACAACTTCGAAGCAAATCTGGTCGGCGATATGGCCTGGCGTATGATGGACACGCAGGCTGTGATGGCCGACAATCACCGTGTCACCGCTGCCAAGGGTGCGGTCGCTAGCGAGCGGCTGATCTTGAAAATGCGGGCCAGCGTGCGCATAGAGCGGCAGATTAAGGCGCGCGCGCATCTCGGCGAGGGCGCCAACATGATCGGGATGTGTGTGCGTGAGCAGTATAGCAAGCGGCTGTGTGCCAGCGAGCATCGCCAACAACGACTCCGGATCAGCGCCGGGGTCGATCAGCACGCTCGCGCCTGTGTGGGGGCACACGAGGGCATAACTATTCATCGGCCAGGGACCAACGGCGCGGGTACGAACTTCCAAAGGCATGTCGGGCATACCGATTCCTTTCGTTCTACGCTGTAGACGCGTGTGGTATCGTGCAGAGCGTACACATCTCAGTTATTCAATGCCCTCAAAAGGGCCAAGAAATGTAGGCAGTGGGCGGGTAATGTGAACCTGCCAGAGGGCCACAACAGTGGCCACAGCCTCGCGCAACGAGTAACGCGCGATCAGCGCAGTGGGGTACGATTGCCAATCGGGTGTGCCGACGCCAAGCGCGTCGACGCCAAGTGCGCGGCAGGTGTAGACGGCACGCGGGAGATGATATTGTTGTGTCACCAGCACTGCTCGGTCGACACCGAAGATCGTACGGGCGCGATAACAGCTGTCGTAGGTACGAAAGCCCGCATAGTCGAGCGTAATATCGCCGGGCGGCACACCGCGTTCCACAGCATAGCGCCGCATTGCTGTGACTTCATCGTACTCAGGGCGGCTGTTATCGCCGCTCATCAACAGCTTCTGCACGCGCCCGCTGCGGTAGAGCGCAATCGCAGCATCCACCCGATCGGCCAGAATGCGCGAGAGCCGTCCATCAGCGCGCACACCGGCACCAAAGACCAGGGCGACAGGGGCCGTCGGCGGTTCTTGCTCACGGGCGGCATAGCGCTGCCCGCTCGTGACGAACCAGACATAACCATTCGCGCAGGCCATGGTGGCTACGATGACAAAGATGCCACATGCGCCCCAGCGCAAAAAGCGTTGCGGCGCGCGGCGAAATAGGGGATGTGGTGCTTGCATACGGGTAGCATACCATATTCGGGTATATTAGAGAAAAGGACAGACTGGCAGGAAATAAGGCGCAAGGTTGATGATGCCACAGCTACGCTCAGCTACACTGTGTCGATGAACTATTTGAGGTACAACGAGCAGCAGTATACCTACGGGCGAGCATTGCCGACCAAGTAAGGTATGCTGCCCTGTGTCGGGTACGCCCGCCGAGCCATACTGGTTCGGCGGGCGTTTTTGTTGGGCGCAGCATACTGTACCCTACAGCGAAGAGCAGGTCGGTTGCGCCAGTGCGTAACCGTTCTGGCCAACGCCAGGTTCAGGAACGGATGTGTGCTGGCCAGGGTTGGCGGCGCTACCAACCCTGACTAGCACCAACGGCTTTTTTGAAACCTTGTCTTACGAGGTATGTGATGGAAGCGGATTTTTTCTTGCGCGGGATGCTGTTGGGGTTTGTGATCGCTGCACCGGTGGGGCCGATCGGCTTGCTCTGTATTCGGCGCACGCTCACGTATGGTCGCCTTACTGGTTTGGTATCGGGCCTTGGGGCGGCGAGCGCGGACGCGATCTTTGGCACGATCGCTGCGCTCGGGCTGGCAACAGCAACACAGTTTCTCATGGATCAAAGTAGCTGGCTGGCGCTGGTCGGTGGCCTGGTGCTGCTCTTTATTGGCGGGCGTACTTTTTTGAACACCCCGCTGAACGCCCCGCTGAGGCCAGCGCGCGCAGCCTGTTTGGTGCCTATGCGTCGACGTTTGCACTCACAGTTACCAACCCACTGACGATCCTCTCATTTGCTGCGGCCTTTGCGGGCTTCGGCGCAGTCGGCACGACGAACGGCGGCATGGCGCTGGTGCTCGGCGTCTTTTGCGGCTCTGCGCTGTGGTGGTCGTTGCTCAGCGGCGGTGTCAGCCTGCTCCGTGGGCGATTGAGGCCTGCCCATTTCGTCTGGATCAACCGTATTTCAGGGATGATCCTGGCGCTGGCAGGCCTCGCTGTGCTGTTAAGCACCTTTTTGTAGTAGATTGCAGATATATGCTCTGCGCTCTATGCTCTCACACCGTAATCGCGTTGCCGCGATAGATGCGCGCCCGGTAGCGGCTTTCCTGGGGGCTGGGCAGTGGCACTGTCGTCAGCAGTACTGCCTCGACAAATCGATCCAGTTCTTCCTCGTCCTCCTCGGGCGTTTGCGGCTCTTCATCGCGCGCCCGGCGCGTCAAGTCGACCTGGTTAACTGCAGTGTGATGCACAATACGCTCGCATTCAGCTCCGAAGGTGGCGGTAAAGGCGTGTAGTGTGGTCTTCACAAAGTTGGCGAGTGCGAAGTCCTCTTCGCTTGAGCGGCGGCTTGTCGGCGGGGTGACGAGCACCAGGCGCGCGTTATCCATGGTGGCGACTTGGCGTGCGACCCGCACATGATGAGTTAGCTGCTGCTCGACAATCGCGGCGAAATCCTCGCTGGCCAGCACAGCGCTCCAGCCATCCGCAGAATCGGCGGTCAGGCGCACCTGCGGCAAATGGCGGAAGGGCGTGCTAATAACGGCATCGGCGCGGCCAAAGCGCGCGCGTGCGGCGGCAAAACCCGTATCGATATCACCGTTCGTGACGACGGTAGCCAGCCGACCGCTCGATACGTGGTGGGTGAAAGGCGCACAGAGCTTCTGTGCGGCCTCGGCCGTCTCGGTGAGCAGCACCACCCGCGCGACTTGTTGACGGGCGAGGTAGGTATGGATAAGCACGGCGAGGTGTTCGTGCAGATGCTCGCCGACAAGGTAAATTGTGCTGCCGTTGAGCCCCATCAAGCGTAGCGGATTCGCCTTGCCAAACAGCTCCCCCTCGGTGACGGCGCGCTCGAAACGCAGCCCACCGGAGGTGTGAAAGGTCTCCCCCGTAACAAAACGGTCGGCGAGTTGGTAGATCAGGGCAAGTGCGACATCGTCGTTGGTCGGCATGCGGCGCAGATGCAACATGCCAAGAATGCGCTCGCCGATTTTAGCGCTCTCGCGCTCGTGCTCGGCAGCGCTGAAGAAGGGTTCGGGCGGCAGCGCCGCGGGATCGAGCAGGATCGGGTGTGTATCGGCGGCAAGATCCAGGTAGCCGCCGCGCGTGAGGCGGCCCTGGAGTTTGTGCGCTAGGCGCTCATTCACAAAGTGAGCGCGTGAGGGCGCTGTGGCGTCGGACTGAGCCCAGATCTGCGCGGCTAGTTGTCGCAGCGGGGCCGGTAGGCGCACGTCGTCGATGACGCTCTGCACATCGTTTTTGAGCACTGCCGCCAGCAGATCGCCCATGGCTGCGCCTGGTACCCGTTTTGCCGCCAACAGCGCAGTGTAGACCGCGCTTAGCCGCCGGTTTTCCAGGATCACGCGGGCGCGGCGCTGAAACATGCTCGGGCGATCGGATGTGCCGCGCAGGCGATCGCCGTCGACTGGGCCGGGAGCGATGGCGTTGATCTGAATTTCTGGACCGAGGAAGCGCGCCAGCCCTTCTACTAATGCGCGCTGCCCGGCTTTGCTGACGGCATAATCTGAACGGTTTGGGTAGGCGATGGCGACGTACTTCTCACCGCCGAAGTACGAGGAAACATTGATGATGTGGCCGCCGCCACGCTGCTTCATCTGCGGGGCCAGGGCACGGATCAACGCATAATTGCTGTTTAGATTGGCCTGCAGACAGTGCCGCCAGCCCTCGATCGGCATATCGATAACCATGTCTTCGCAGCCGACCACGCCGGCATTATTGATCAGGAAATCGACACAGCCAAATGTGGCGAGCGCGTGCTCGACCAGGCGATCCATATCGGATGGGACACCAACATCGCAGTTAGCCAGGATTGCCACGCGCTGCTCGGCGTCGGTAAAGCCGGCATCGAGCAAATCGGCGACGATGCTGGCGCGACGCTCATCGAGCGGCCCGGCATTACGCGCGGCGAGCAGTACCTTCGCGCCGCTCAGCGCCAGTAGCCGCCCCAGCGATGCGCCGATGCCGATGCTGCCGCCGGTGATGAGCGCCACTTTGTCCTGATGCAGGCCGCGTAATCGGTTGATGATGCTGTGCATGTGTTCCTCGTAGTTGATAATGCTGATGGGCGCAGCGTGCTGATGGGCGCAGCGTGCTGCGCCTACGGCTAGGTAGTACTGCGCTTCAGTGCGCCGGGCGTGCTACGCTGACACTCCTGACTCCTGACTCCTG
>JAAUTF010000386.1 GCA_012031775.1 Candidatus Altimarinota bacterium
GGCCTCGATAGCAACACGCGCGGTGATTTGCGGCGGCAGTACTTGATCGCGGTAGAGCTGATCTTGTTGATTGAAGATCTCCCAGCAGGGCATGCGTTACAACGCGGGCGCGGATGTTGCGCTGGTGCCCGACGCTGCCGAGCGCGGCACCAACGCCGTGGGTCTCTGGCTTTCAGCCGCCTTGCCTTTTTTGTTCGGTGACGAGAGCTTTGCCCGTCATCGCGCCGCCGCCGCCTGGCAGGAGCTGATCGTCGAGATCTACCGCTCGCCGAGCATCGCGCTCGATGTCGATACGCCACCGATGTTGGCGCGCTACCGCAGCGAACTGGCGCAGGGGATGGTGGGGTGTTGTGGGAATTGAAGGAACACAGGAGCAAAGGAACCAGGGATTATTCGTGGTGAAGCTTGGTTCTTTAGTTCGCGGCGAAGCGTGGCTCTTTAGTTCTTTAGTTCTTGGTTGTCAACCCTATCCTCAGCGACAGCCAAACATCCTTAGACAGCGCCCGAAGGAGATTGTCGCGATACGCCCGTCGTGCGGATCGTAGCTCACCAGCACAACTTCGATCAGTTGGCCGAAGAGGCGACGGCGGATGAAGAGCTCGTCTTCCTCGGCGAAGCGACCCGCCTGGCGCAGCCGAAAGCCACGGTCGCGCAGATGCTTGGCCATGTCGTGGTGGCCCCGACGCTCAGCAAGCAGCAGCGTCGCCGTCGCGCGCATGGCGTGCGCCTCCTCGCTGATAATCTGTGCCTCCGCTGGCACGATCTCGGCTGGCAGGCCACGTAAATCGGCGATCAGCAACACGCTGCCACCTATCGTCAGTGCAAGTAGAAGCCCCGTCAGAAAAAGAACGATACGTCGCATCGAGAGCCTGTTGTTAATTACACGAGTTACGCGGTAGTTTGTTGCGCAGCCCCGAGCGGTCGTGTCACCCCGAGTGAAGCGCGGGGTCTTGCAGCGCACAACCATGCAGATGCCTCACTGCGCTGCGTTCGGCAGGCCAGCGAACGGCATTGCGCACCTCGTATTAATGAGCTACGAAGCGCACGAAGCCGATGGAGCACTATGTAGCGTGACCGGGCCCATACAGTGTGGAAGTGACCTGCCTGTGGTTCTCGGTTCTTGGTTCTCGATCCCTGCTCCCATTATAAACCGTGGTAGAATCCTTGTATGCGACCGACAGAATGAGCTGTATCAAGGAGACAATAGCTATGGCGACGATCGGTCTTTCGGCTGCGCTTGAGCAGTTCCATCCCAATGAACTGCTGGAGCACGCCAAGCTCGCCGAGCAGTATGGTTTTAAGGAGTGATGGCCGCCGACCATTTTCAGCCCTGGGTTCCCGCACAGGGCCACAACGCCTACGCCTATAGCTGGATGGGTGCGCTAGGCGCGGTAACGAACCATAGCTTCGGCCCTGGCGTTACCTGCCCGACCTTTCGTACTCACCCCTCGGTGATTGCGCACGCGGCGGCTACGCTCGGTGCCATGTTCCCCGGCCGCTTCTGGCTCGGCCTCGGCAGCGGCGAGGCGTTAAACGAGAACGTCGTCGGCGGCGAGTGGCCCGAGCCGCTGGAGCGCTTTGAGATGTTGCAAGAGGCGGTCGAGATCATGCAGCGCCTCTTCAGCGGCAAGGATGTACGCTACCGCGGCAAATATTTTAAAATGAACAAAGTGCGGATGTGGACGTTGCCCGAGCAGCCAGTGCCGATCTACATCGCCGCTACCGGCCCGCAGACGCTGAAGTGGGCGGGCAAAACATGTGACGGTCTGATTACGCCCGGTGCCAGCCACGAGAAGCTGAAGGGCATTCTGGCGCATTTCGCTAGCGGCGCACGCGAAGCAGGCAAAGACCCCGATAAGATGCCTAAGCTGTTGCAGCTGCACGTTTCGTGGGCTGAAACATACGAGGAAGCGCTGCAGAGCGCGATCGTCGAGTGGCCAAATGGAGGTATGAACTTCCCCAAGCAGGACATCCGCTCGCCCGATGATTTTGCCGCGATGGCCAAACTCGTGCGCGCCGAGAATTTCAAGGGCCGCGTGCTGATCTCCACCGATCTCGATGAGCACCGTGCGCAATTGCAAGGTTTCATCGACCTGGGCTTCGACGAGATCTACGTCCATAACGTTGGGCGCAACCAGGAAGCCTGGATCAAAGCCTTTGGCGAAGGCGTCTTGCCTAAACTTACGTAAAATAGCTGAGATGTTTCTGGCGAACGCTAGTTCGAGAAGTGGATGGAGATGCAGTGTTTGACGGCAAGCTGCCAAACACTGCATCCGCAAAGCCTCTTGCTGAACGCTTGGTTGAGAAAAGAGAACGATGTTGTTTGAGCGTGTGCTGATCGCCAATCGTGGCGAAATAGCCGTCCGCATCATCCGCGCCTGCCGCGAATTGGGCATGAGCCCGGTTGCGGTGTATTCTGCGGCCGATGCGCAGGCTTTGCACGTGCGGTTGGCCGACCGCGCTATCGCCATTGGCCCAGCACCAGCTGCTCAGAGCTATCTGCGTGGCGAAGCGATCGTCGCTGCTGCGCTGGAAGCTGGTGCAAGGGCGGTACACCCTGGTTACGGCTTTCTCGCTGAGAACGACGTTTTTGCTGCGCAATGCCGGACGGCTGGCCTGGTCTTTGTCGGCCCGCCACCCGAGGTGATCGCGGCGATGGGCGGTAAAATCGGCGCGCGCGCTATCGCGCAGGCAGCGAATGTGCCGGTTGTCCCTGGCTACGATGGGCACGCGCAAACTGGCGCGGCGCTGTTGATCGAGGCCGAGCGCATCGGCTACCCGTTGTTGATCAAGGCCAGCGCTGGTGGTGGCGGCAAAGGTATGCGTGTGGTGCGCAGCTCCGTCGAGTTCGCTGCTGCCTTGGAGGGTGCGCAGCGTGAGGCGGCGGCGGCCTTTGGCGATACAACGGTCTTTTTAGAGCAGCTGATCGAGCGCCCGCGCCATATTGAGATCCAGGTGCTCGCCGACAGCCACGGTACGATTGTTCATCTCGGCGAGCGCGAGTGCTCTATTCAGCGCCGCCACCAGAAAATCCTCGAAGAGTCGCCCTCACCGGCGCTTACGCCGGAATTGCGTCAGGCGATGGGCGCGGCGGCTGTGCGTGTGGCGCGCGCGGCGAACTACGTGAACGCTGGCACCGTCGAATTTGTGCTCGATGCACAGGGCCGCTTCTACTTCCTTGAGATGAACACGCGTTTGCAGGTGGAGCATCCGGTGACGGAGCTTGTGAGCGGGCTCGACCTGGTGCAGCTACAATTCGCAATTGCAGCCGGTCAGCCGCTTCCCTTCAGCCAAGCGCAGCTTCACCAGCGCGGCCATGCGATTGAAGTGCGGCTCTACGCCGAAGATCCCATCACCTTCCTGCCCGCCGTTGGTCGCTTGCAGCTGCTTGAGCCGCCCGTCGGCCCCGGTGTGCGCGTGGATACCGGGCTGAGCAGCGGTGATGAGGTGACCGTCCACTACGATCCGATGATCGCCAAGCTGATTGTTGTAGGTGCCGATCGAGCAGCGGCGATCGCGCGTATGCAGCGTGCGCTGGCCGAGTACGCCGTGCTCGGCCTGACGACGAATCTACCGCTGCTACAGGCTATCGTCGCCCACCCGGCCTTTGTTGCCGGTGCCACCCATACCAGTTTTTTAGCCGACCATCAGCTGAAGCTACGCCAGCCACCGCTCGTGCCAGAGCTCTTGGCAGCGGCGACGATCGTCGAGTTGCGGGCACAGCCGACGCACGAGCGCGACCCTTTCGCTCGTCTCTGGCGCATGAGCGGCCTGGGTGTGCCTCTGAGCTTTAAGAGCGACAGCGGTGAACAGCTGGTGCTGGCCGACGTGGACGGCGATCAGTACACGTTGACGATCGGCGAGCGACGCATCCAGGCGCACTGCACATATGCGCGCCCCGACGAACTACTGCTGCGTTTCGATGCGCAAACACAGGTTGAACGCTTTCGTATTGCGCGCGACACGACCGGGGCCATCCTCATCGCATGGCGTGGTGCGAACTACCATATCGAGCGACGTCCGGCGCTGAGCCTGGACACTGCGGGTAAACGCCAACTCGCGCAAGCTGGATCGAGCCTGCTTGCGCCCATGCCCGGCACAGTGGTGAAAGTGCTCGTGGTCGAAGGCGAAACGGTAGCGGAAGGCCAGGCCCTGCTGGTTATCGAAGCGATGAAAATGGAGCACACCGTTGTTGCACCCGCTGCTGGCGTGGTGCAGCGCCTGCCCTACGCGGCCGGGGCGAGCGTTGCCGGCGGCGTACCGCTAGTCGAAATCGGCGAACACCAGGATATTTTTCACAGCTAAAAGAGTACCATCGGTACGTGATAAGCTCGATCACACTCGTTAAAATAGGGTAAGCGCCGACAGCGGATCGGCGAAGCAGTGAGGATATCGATGGTCAAGAGCTCTCCGCTGTCTAAGGGAGGCGCAGTGGCGAAGCAACCGCGGCGTGGCGTGTTCGGCGCCGGGTTCATTTTCTTTTTGATGTTGGTGATCGCGGGTGGCCTGACAATCGGTGCGATCGGGCTATTTGCTCCGACACGCCTGGCGTTGGTGCAAGAGCATACGCTGAGTGTTTTGCATGGCGGCATCGCCGATACAAGCGAAGTTATCTATGTCGATAACTGTGTGCAGGTTGAAGGGGCTGACAGCCCACAGGCTATCACTCGTACGCGTCGCATTGTAACCTACCGCGATGGCACGATGCTGGAGATCGTTTTCAGCGGGCCGGCCACGTCGACGAACGCGCAGTGTTAGGCGAAGGGTAGGAATGCGGCATTCAAAAGCCACACGTTAATGAGCTAACCTCTTGATCTTAGGCCTTGAGCGATGCCACTGTTCTGCTCAGTAGAACAGTGGCATCTTTGTGCGAAACGCGTGTGTAGGGAGCTGGTATAATATGCAGCTAGAATGACTCACTTACCGTAGCAGTGCTGTTCAGTATGCGCGCGCTACTAAATACTGACTCTTGAGCGCCGACTCTTCATGCTATCACTTGACCTCGACATCGCGCCCTCTGTTGTTACGCTTGCGCCGCAGCGCGAGCCGCAGCTCTGTTATGCGCTTGTAACGCTGATGGCGCAGAGCGCGCAGGTTGTCCCCGTCCATTGGTCGATCGTGGTAGATGCCAGCCGCTCGATGCGTATTCCGATCATCAGCGAGGCGCAGTTTCGTATGCTGGTGCGCCAGGGCGGTGCCCATGAGGTCGTTGTCGATGGCGTGCCGATCTGGCAATTGGCCGGGCCACTGCCCGAGCGCATGCGCGAGCAAGCGCCGAGTGCGCTCGACCATCTGGCGCGCGCATTGCATAGCGTTGTCGAGCGCCTGGATGCTGCTGATCGTTTTGTGCTGGTGGCGTGTGCCGAGCAAGCGCAGCTCCTGGCGAGCGGCCAGGGCAGCGAACGCGCGCTATTGCTCGACGGCATCGCGCGCCTCAAGCAGCTGCGGCTTGGCGAGGCGACCGACTTGGCAGTGGGCATGCAAGCTGCGCTTGCAGCCGTCGCCCACAACGCAGATCGACAACGATCACGTCGCCTCTTATTGCTGACCGACGGTTTTACCCGCGATGCGCAGTCGTGCCGCGCGCTGGTGCGCCAGGCGACCGACCAGGGTGTGAGTATCAGTACTATCGGCGTTGGCGGCGATTTCCAGGTGGAACTTCTGACCGCGCTCGCCGATAGTAGCGGTGGGCGGGCGCACTTTGTGCGGCGCGCTGAAGAGATTCCGCGCGCCGTCGCAGCTGAGTTCGCTTCGGCTCACGGTGTTAGCGCGAGCGCGGTTACCTTGCATCTGGAGACGCCAGCACAGATCGCGGTGCGGCGTGTCACTCGTATCAGCCCGACGCTGGCGACGCTTGAATGGCAGCGCCTGGCGGCACAATCGTATCAGTTGACGCTTGGCGACCTGGAGCGTGACCAACCGCTGCGCCTCTTGGTCGAACTGCTCGTGCCCCCTGCGCCAGCGTTCGCTCCCGATGGTCGCCCAACCCGCCGCCGCCTGGCCGTGTTGCGCGCAAGCAGCGCTGTAGCGGCCAGCGAACGGGTATTG
>JAAUTF010000387.1 GCA_012031775.1 Candidatus Altimarinota bacterium
CCGATGAACTGCGCCCACCCACTGTTGAGGCCGGTGCTCCCGTCTCAAGCGCACTGCCGGCAGGTGCAGGTGCCGTTGTCGCGAGTGAGGCCGCCTGCGTGTGGACGGGCAATCAGTTCGTGGGCAAGCGCTACGACGATGATGCTGACAGTTGGATCAGCGTTGTGGTGGACGGCACACAGAATCTGGATAACCCCGAGGTGCTTGTAGTGCTTGAGCAGGTTGCGTATTGCGATGATGAGATCCGGCTTACCTGGAGCGTGCGCAACGAGAGCGAGCGGGCAGTTGAGTTTCCGCTCAGCAATAAGAATATCCAGATCAGCGACGGCATGGGCAACGAGTATCTGATCGCCGATGCCGAGAGCGAGCCGCAGATCCTGGAAGTAGCACCGGGCGAAGAGGCGCGCGGCACTGCTATTGTTCCTCGGGCGCTTAGCCATAACGCCGCCTCGCTGCGTGTACGTCTCAAAGATCAGCCCTTCGGCGAAGCTAGCTTTCTCGTCGCCCTCGGCAATTAATACCTATGTTCGGATGAAAGATGATGGTTTGTCGTCGTGTGTTGGTGGCGTGGCCGCCAACACACGACGACAAACTAAAACTACTTTCCCGAAGCTGGTATGATGTATGCTTCACACCTCACCTTGTCACCTGTCACCTACCTCCACCGCCCTCCTTAATTCTTCTGACACCGGCACCGACTTGCCCGTCTGATAATCGTAGGCGACAAGGACGCTACGGCAGGTCGCGATCTTGAGCGCTGTATGATCGCGTTGCGCCACCGCCAGATACTCCATCACAAAGCTTTTGGTACCGATCGACGCCACGCGTGCCCCGATGTCCAACGTATCGCCAAAGTGCGCTGGCGCGTGATACGTGATCGTGATCTCGGCCAGAATGATATTCAAGCGCGCTAGCGGCAAACCAGTTAATGCCTGGTAATAGTTCAACCGCGCCGACTCAAAATATGTTGCATAGACCGCGTTGTTAACATGGCCGAGTGCATCCAAATCGCGAAAGCGTACCTCGGCCCGGTAAACGAAAGGAAATTCAGCCAGCAGCGGCGATAGTTCTGTCATTGAAATTCCTCAAACTGAACACGTTGTAATCTGTCGAGCCAACCAATGGTATAATCGTTCCGCTCGTGTGAGCAATTAGAGCAGCGGGTGTGATCACAGAGTCTCCCTGCGGCGAGTGCTTACAACTTGACGCGCTCGCGCTTCTAAATCCTGCATTCTGAGCCCGACTGCTACTATCGAGGAAGCGAGATGAGCACTTCAAAAGGCACCATTTTTGTGATGGACGATGACCTGGCGATGCAGACCGTGCTGGAATATGCCCTACGTAATGCCGGTTACGACGTTGTGATCGCCAGCGACGGCCAGGAAGGGCTACGCCGTCTTGAAACGCTACAGCCGAGCCTGGTGCTGAGCGATATTATGATGCCAAATATGGATGGCGTCGAGACCTTCAATCATTTAAAAGAGCGTCTGCAAGAGACGGGTGTGCCGATTATTATTATGACGGCGCTCAATCGAAAGCCCTGGTTCGCCGATCTCGAGGCCGAAGGTGCGGTGATCTTGCACAAGCCTTTTGAGGTCGAAGAGCTGATCGAACTGATCAACATCACGCTGGAGTAATACCGTATAACATCCAGTTTGCCGCGTGTCGTATCGAAACGTCGTGCGCGGCAACCTGAAATGGTCTACGACGTTAGTGCCCAATCTGCCACTTCGTATGCAGGCGTGCATAGGTCTGTGCGAGTTCCTCGGGAATCAGCTTCGTCCCGCCGATGATCGGCATAAAATTGCTGTCTCCCCGTCCAACGTGGCACGATATGCATATGCAGATGCTCCTCGATGCCAGCCCCGGCGGTGTGCCCCAGGTTTATGCCCAGGTTGAAGCCCTGCGGTTGGTACTCAGCGTCGACAATTGCGACTGCGCGTTGGCTCAACGCGAGCAGTTCATTTGCCGTTTCGGTCGCTAATCCGGCGAGATCAGCAGTGTGCGCATAGGGTACCACCATTAAATGCGCTGTATTGTATGGGTAAAGATTTAAAACGACATAACATGTCTTGCCACGATAGAGTAGTAAATTTGGTGTGTCGTCCTCCGGTGCGGCTGCGGCTATCGCGCATAGTACACAGCCCGCCCGCTGCTTCTGCTCGCCGCCGCCTTTGATATAGTGCATACGCCAGGGCGTGAACTTGATTTCCATGTAACCGGTAACCTGAGCCTTCATACACGCTTATCTACCCCGATCACCCGCAGTAACACCAAAAGTAGCCCGCCGCCCACCGCGAAAAGTGTTACCAGGCACGTCACAGCGAGCGCCAAAAAACCCCAACTTGGCATACCGGCGAAGATACCGCCAAAGGCCACGTCGGGCGCTGGTAGCCCAACCCCCCCCGCCGATGTGCTACCGAAGCGATCGGGCGGTGCATTTTGCGGCCCGCGCCCGGGTGTTGGAATCGCCGCTGGTGTCGGCAGCGTTGCGCGCCACTGTGCATCGAGTTCATCGACGGAGACGCCAAGTACTAGTTGCAGCGCCTCTTCTACTGGCGTCGCCGCTTTAAACTGCGCCACTAGCTCCTGCACTTTCTCCTCGCCGTACGCCTGAATAATGTAAGCAACTACATCACGGCTCTGCGCATAACTCAAATAAGCCTGGTCGGGGTCGGCGGGAAAGCTCGACGACAGCGCCTCAAGCGGGATCAACGTCCCTTCCTCGGCCGCCGCCTGCACCAACCCGTCGAAGCCGACGTCACGCGTCTCCTGGTTATACACCGCCAGGCCTTCGTCGAACCAAACCGGCAGCCCGCCGTAAGGGTTATCTGTCGCCTGATGCAGCACCTGGTGTGATAACTCGTGGGGCACGATGCGTCGCACCTCGGCGGTATCGCCGGGTTCGATCGCGCCAAGGATAACGCCTAGCCCCGGCCAGGCCTGGCCTCCTACCCATTCGACCTCGTTGGATTGCAGAGCTGAGCGCATATCGTTGTTGTTGGCGTAGATATAGATCCGCACTGGGAGCGATAGCTGGGTGCCGATCTCGTTTTGCAGCACATCTAAAGTGCGCAGCGAGGTTTGCATCAGTTCATCGCCAAAGGGTTCGCCGCCTTCATACCAATAGACCGTCACATTGCGCTCAGTGCGCTCGCTCCAGTTAAACCGTTGGTCGTGGTAGAACAGTGTTTGTGGCGGGCTGCTGAACTCGCTGCCGGTCGCGTCACGGATCAGCCAGCGATAGGTCATCTCCGTGCCTGGCGGCAGATAGTTCACCTGGGTATCCAACACGTGTTCGACGCGCACGCGAGTCGCTGGCTCGACCGCAAGCTCGACCACCGACAGCACCTCGGAGCGCGTCGCACCATACAGCAGATCGATCTCGACGATCTCTGCGCCGCTGCTTTCGGCTGTCAGTGCAAAGGTGATCGACAGCGGAAAATCAGGCGTTGCCGTACTTTCGACGACGGTGATTGTCTCCTGGGCTGCTACCGGCGACACAAAGCCAAACAAACTTAGCACCAGGAGAAAGAGGAATGATCGCACCACAGGCATCTCCCGACGCGAGCAGTTGCTGGCTACCGCCAGCGACTGCTTACGCCTCAATATTCCAGCGCAAGTAGGCTTCGATGAACGGGTCGAGTTGCCCATCGAGCACTGCCTGCACATTGCTCGTCTCCTCATCGGTGCGATGGTCTTTGACCAAAGTCGATGGATGGAGATAATACGTTCGCATCTGGCTGCCAAAGGCGGCGTCGCGGTATTCGCCGCGCAAACGTGCGCGCTCTTCGGCCTGACGTTGCAATTCGCGCTCAAGCAGGCGCCCGCGCAGCACACGCAGCGCCGTTTCGCGGTTTTGCAGCTGTGAGCGCTCATTCTGACAGGTGACAACGAGGCCGCTCGGCAGGTGAGTGAGGCGCACCGCTGAGTCAGTCGTGTTGACGCCCTGGCCACCATGGCCGCCCGCGCGGAACACATCGATGCGCAGATCTTCGGGCTTGATAGCCACTTCCGGTGCATCATCGACCTCGGGCATCACCTCAACGCGTGCGAAAGACGTCTGACGGGTGTGTGCCGAGTTGAACGGCGAGAGCCGGATCAACCGATGCACGCCCGCCTCCGCGCGGGCATAACCGTAGGCATTGGGGCCGCGCAGCTCAAGGGTTGCGCTTTTGATACCGGCTTCGTCACCATCGCTCATATCGACAATGTTGACGGTGTAGCCCTTCGTCTCACCCCAACGCGTGTACATGCGCAGCATCATCTCAGCCCAATCTTGAGCATCGGTTCCGCCCATGCCAGCCTGGATCGAGAGAAAGGCATCGTGGTCATCGTAGGGGCCGCTCAACAGCAGGCTCAGTTCACGGCTTTCGATCTCGCCGCTCAATGCGCTCAGCTCAAACTGAAGCTCATCACGCAATGAGACATCACCTTCGGCGAGTGTCATCTCCAGTAATTCGGCCAGACTGCTGATACGCGCATCAAGCGCTGTCCAGCCATCGACGTCGCCTTGAGACGTGTTAGTTGCTGCATCACCTGTTGGGCTTCGCGCTGATTATTCCAGAGGTCGGGTGCGGCAGCTTTCTCTGCGAGATCGTCGATCTGCGACTGTTTTGTCGCTAAGTCAAAGATGCCTCCGTAGTTCGTCGTAGCGGGCGCGCAGCCTTGTCAATTCGTCAAGTAGCTCTTGCATAATCCTTTGTTCCTCAAATATCCAATAGTAGGTTCTTCAAAACGCGAACATGGTACCACAGCTTGCAGTGCCTTGCCAGCAAGACAGCTCTGCTTGACAGTAGATTTTTCGGCGCTATAATCCATTGTAAGCCTAGCCATGCGTTAGAAAGCCATAAACGCGCTTCTTGCTTTTACACTAGAGGGAAGCTATGTCACGCCACTGGTCGCGCGCCGGACTTGTAAGCCTCGTCCTTGGTCTGCTCGTTGGGGTACTCTGGGTGCCGACACTGCTGCGCGCCGATTCTGACGCGCTCTACTTTGTCAGTACGGGTCAGCAGCTCGACAACAGCTATGGCTTCCTGGGCCATTGGCGTGCCGCTAACGGCCCGCTCGTGCTAGGGCCGCCGATCAGTGCGCCCTTGCAGGAGAACGGCCTTACCGTTCAGTATTTTGCTCGCGGGCGGCTAGAGCTGCATCCGGAATATGCAGGTGCACCGGTGGTGCTCGGGCGAGTTGGGGCTGAATACAACGAGTTGCTCTGGCGCAGCTTCGCGCCGGAAACCGCAAGCGACAGTGAAAGCGGCGGCGTGTATTTCGCGCAGACTGGCTACAGCCTACGGGAACCGTTTCTGAGCTTTTGGCAGGGCAACGGCGGCCTTGAGGCTTTCGGCTACCCGCTCAGCGCGCCGCTCTGGGAATACAGCGGCGACACCATACTGCGGGTACAGTACTTCGAGCGGGCGCGGTTGGAGTACAACCCGATCGCTGGCGAGAGCGGTGCCCTGGGCATCGCTAGTCTGGGTCGTGATGTCGCCTTACTGCGTGGCGTGAACACTGCGCCACAGGCCAATGGTGGGGCGAGCCCGGTTAACGACGATGGCAGCGCTTACACGCCGCCCGCGCCGCCCGCGCCAATGACCAAAACAGGCTTTTCCTTGATTAACGGCAAAGGCGAAAAAGTTTTCAAGCCTTCCCAAAATCCATAGCCATCGGTGTTAAAGCCATGCCATTTGCCATTCCGCAAAACCATGGTATTCACAGCGCCAGCAGCTTGCGCTGACGAGTCCAAGCAATCAGCAAGGCAGAAAGCTTGCTCCTTATGCGGAGCGGTAACGTTAACGCCTTGAAATCCGATCAGAGGCAAAATCTTCAAGGCTGCTTGAAAATCATAAGGCGCGACCGGCAGCGGAACATAGCAGGCATTAATGTTTAAGCGGCTTAGCCAGCCATTATGCAGCGAGGGCGACAAGGAATGGCTGACCGGGTGGCCCATCACCCCTAGCAATCTTGTTTTTCCGTTAATCGTCACTGCCTTTAATTCTCCCTCACTTCTAAGTAGCAAGCA
>JAAUTF010000388.1 GCA_012031775.1 Candidatus Altimarinota bacterium
GCGGTCTTGTCGCGATTGAGCTGCAAGCGCAACACAGCCAGTTGCCGCTCGACCAGGGCCAGTGCGCGCTCGGCCTCGTCCTGGCTACGACAGAGCACGACAAAGTCGTCAACGAAGCGCACAATGTGCAAGCCCTGGCTGCTCAAGGCTACATCGAACGGATGCAGATAGATGTTCGCCAACAGCGGCGAGAGCGCACCGCCCTGGGTTGTGCCGCGCCGCTGTGGTGCCGCCCAGCGCAGCGCCAATTCGTAGGCGGCCAGCACGCCGGCGGCAACGCCACCGGCGATCAGCGCGTGCTGGTGATTGATCCGCTGGAGCTGCGGTAGCGTACGCTTGATACCGCGCAAGGCAGGCCGCGCAATGAGAAAGGCCGTCCAGAGCGCATCGAGCGGTGAGCTGGCGCGCCGGGGCTGAATTCCACGGCGCGGTGGTCGACTCCAGCCAGGATCGAGCACATCCTCGAAGTCGGCGAACTCGTCGTCGAAAGGCTGCTCAACCGACGGCGCGCTTGCGTGTTCGAACACGTGCTGCAAAGCCCGCGCCCCCTGGCTAAGCAGCGAGCGCTCGTCGGGCAGCGCCACATCAAGGGCGTCGGGCATGCCTGTATGCGCGCCAACCGCGAGCCATTGGGCGATCAGGTGCAACACCGCCACATCGCGCACACGCTGGCGCAGCAGGCCGAGCAGAATGCGATGATCGATCTGATCGAAGTAGGTCGCGATATCGGCGTCGAGCACCCAGGTATAGCCTTGCTCGGCCAGCTTGTTGACACGTGTCAGTGCATCGCCCACATTGCGCCCAGGGCGGCTGCCATAGGAACAATCGAGGAAGAGCGGGTCGAACAGCGGCTCCAGCACCTGCTGCACCGCGCGCTGCGCCACCCGGTCGCGAATGGTCAAAATGGCGATGGCGCGTTCGCCACCGCTGGCCTTGGGGATAGCCACGCGCTTGGGCGGCAGCGGGCGATAACTACCATTACTCAGTTCATCGACCAGCGTCGCCATCTGCTGCGGCCAGTCGGCCTCGAACTCGGCAAGCGTGACGTTATCAGGGCCGGCGCTGCGCTTGCGGTGCTTAGCCGCGATATTGCTGCGCACGCGCCGCCAGGCGCGCGTCATGTTGGGCACACTGCAAATCTGCGTGAGCAGGTTTGGGCCATCATAGAGCGGAAAGATCGGCATCGGAACCACCTCCTTGTAAGGAACGTACGACACGTTGACGGCCACCGAGCGCTTCCCAGGCGAGCGCATCGGCGAGGCGATTGAGCGTCCGCGGGATAAAGCGGTATTCGACGGCAAGCAGACGCTGTGCTGCTTGCTGTGCCCGCTGGTGCAGCAGCTGTAATTCGAGTGAGCGCACCGCGCTGCGCCCCCCCATCTGATCGACAACTAAGCGACTATCCGAGAGACAGATCACGCGTGTGCGGCCAAAGCGTGTAGCGGCGAACTGGAGCCCTGCGATCAGCGCCTGGTACTCGGCGGCGTTGCAGGTGCTGGCCACGGTGCGCGCACTGTGCCAGGCCAGAACACGCCCCGACTCATTACGTACCACAATGCCGACCCCCGCCTGGCCATGCAGCATTCCCGGCGTGCCATCGACCTGCACCACGACTGTTGCGCCGGGCTTCAGGCGTTGTTCCGCCGGATCAGGTGTGTTGTGCTGCGCATGCAGCTTGTGTGCGTCGGCTTTCATACGCGTACCACACCGCTTAAAAGCAAGCCGATCGACAGCACACAGACGGCGATAATCAGCAGTGTGAGTACCATGCAGCCGCGCAGCACGCGCTGTGGGCTGATCGACATCGGGCGGCGCAACGGAGCCACCCAGACAGCGAGCGCGAACATCCCGGCGATCACTCCGAGGCCATAGAAGCAGACATACAGTTCCATATTGGCCACCTCCACTGTTTGTGTTTAGTGGCCTCAGTATAACAAGATGGATCTAGAGGAAAGAGCAGAGAAATTGCATGATTTTCGAGAAGAAATAGAAAGAGCCAGCAGTACTGGCTCTTGAGGGGAGACAGGGCTGATTAGTTGCGTTGACGGAGACTCAACACACGCTGCTGATAACGTTTTGCTGCGCGCCGGTCGTCGAGTAATTCGGCAAGCAGTTGGGCCAATTCATTGCTCTGCACGCTCTCGTGGTCGAGGTATAGCGCGCGTTGGATCGCCGCATAGCCTTCGGGATACAACGCGGAATCAGTGGAATGAGCACAGTATCGAGCGAGACTACGCAGCATAACCTTCTGTTTATCTGCCCAATGGTCACGTTGAGCGTCAATAGGATAATCGGGCGGGCCATCGTAGTCGGGCAGAAAATGGCCTTTGCAATGGATTGCACCGCTGCGTAAGGCGGCAAGTTCGGCTGCGGCATCACCCGCCGAGCGCGCTACGTTGAGTTGTGCCAGCGCGAGATCGATGGCATCGGTATCGCTACGCCAGAGCGCATTCCGGCGCAAACGAAGCCGACAAGCCATGCCGTGCCCTTTGCGCTCGATCGCCGGATGCAAGCCCCATTTGCGCAGCATACTCAGCAAGCCGCTGACCGGAAACCCGCTTCGCTCTGCACGACTGCCGGCGATCTCCAGCAGCACGCGCATCGAAATGAGTTCGTCCGGATGGGCAAGCAGATAGCTGAACATGCGCCGCAGCGTCGGTATCCCGACCCCGACCTTCGGCCACGCAAGATGATCACCATCACGCATGACCCGCAACTCGTGTAAGGTCTCGATATAAAACCCCGTGGTGGGCGCGCCATGCGGTGCCAAGGTAGCAACGTGAACGTTCATGCTAGACCACCTTCGCGGAGGAGAAAAAGGAGTTTGAGCGTCTTGCCCAAACTCCGTGGTTCTCAGGCTGATGAGAATGATGGAGAGCTACGATGTTATATGCGTAGCATAACGAAATTTTGATGTGTTGTCAAGATAAGTCGAGAAAAAGTAAATAATAATGAGAGAAAAAGAGTAGAATCGTGAGGTAATCTTGAATACTTAGCGCAACATCACACAACTGCCCGGCTGGCAAGCGCTCAAAGCCGCACGCAGCTGCTCGATGATAGCACGGAGCTGTACATGTAACTCGTGCTCATTACGGGCCAGATCACCGACATCCTGATAGTTCATCACCCTGCATGCCGCGCTAACACTGATGCGCGCCTGCCGTTTGCTACCAAGCGGCATTGGCACCGTTGCCACCTGTTTCACAATCCGTTGAGCGATGTTCTCGGCCCGGTCGGCATCCGTTGTTTCAAGTACCAACAGAGCGTGATCGTTGTGAAACCAGCACAGATGCGCTTTTGGTAAAACGCGCGTCGCCGCTGCGGCGACATGGTCTTGTGCGGTCAATGGTAAAAAATCGGTGGTATGAACTTCTACCAAGTGATGGTAGCGATCAATGTCGAGCACGATCAAAGTCAAGTGCGAGTCGTACACCGTGCCTGATTCAGCAACGATGCGCTGCCAAAGGTGAGTAAGCCGATCAAGGGCCTGCTTCAAGGCACGACCGTGGGTGTCCAGACTATCGATCCAGCGCACCATGCGCGGCATCGCGCGATGGAGACTTTGCTCTTGATCACGGCGCAGCCGCGTGAGCCACCAGCGCCCGAGCACTTCGCTCAGGATACTGCCAAGGACAACGGCACTGGTGGCCTGATGTTCGTCGATGGTGTGCTGCGGGTGCTTTGATGCGATATAGAGGACGCCAAAGGGGGCTAGCGACCAGGCAAGCGCAAGCGGAACGGCGACCGCAGAATGGCAGTGCTCCTCCATGGCGTATTCGACACGTCCATCGCGCGTAGCCTCACGCGAGAAAAACGGTTCACGTGCCCGGTATGCCCGACCGCTAAGTCCCTGACCCTGACCCTGAAGATCGAGCTTTGCCTGAAACGCGAGATCATCTTCGTAGCCATCGTGGGCAAGAATCGACAGCGAGACTGGGGCATCAAGGCTATTGGGGATCAGCAGCACTGCCATCGAGTCAGGATTGTCGCTGAATAACGCGTTACGCAGTTGCGCCAGCACCGCACGTAACCCGCTGCGTGTCTGCGCGATCTGATACCCGTCAGAACGGTAGCGATACGTACCACTGCTCAAGCTGCCCGCAAAAACGGGCAAAACAGACCGACACAGGGCGTGCAAACAGGTGAAAATGGGTGCCTGATCAGCATTAGGTATGAGCACCGTTGGCAGTGTCGGTTGGGCGTGCTCGACAACAAAGATGATTGGGTGCTCCGGCACGTGTGCCAGGGTGGAGACACAAGCCTGCCACCCACTTCGATGCGGAAGTGCTTGCGGATCGCGACTGTAGAAAAGCGCGGTGGTATCATCACGGCCTGTCTGCGCAAGGGCATATGGCGTCGGCGGCGATGGCGGATCATCAGTTCCCACTTGGGCGAAGGCCACAAGGGTTTGTGTACAATTCGCCCGTAGTGCGCGCACGGCCTCGTAGCAATCCGCTGCACTATCGAGGGGTAAGGGCGAGGGCAGCAAAGGGATCAAGACTTCAACCACACGCACGGTGCGTTTATCGGGGTCGTTGAGAATCGCTTCTGTCGCGTCGATCAGTTGACTGACAAGCCGTGCCAGTAAAAAGCCGTCGGCAACTGCGTTGCGCTCGCGCGCTAGAACACGCTCAACCGCATGCCCCGCAGAGGGCGTGTGAGCATTTACGAGGTCGGTAGCCTCGGCAGCACGAAACCCGCGCTCACTGAGTAATGCCAATACACGGAGTCGACGCACGTCCGAAATCGTATAACGCCGCGTAACACCCGCTGTACCGGATTTTAACGGTTGCAGCGCACCAAGCTCTTCGAAATAGCGAATTTGGTGCTCGCGCAGACCAGCAATTTCGCTGGCACGGCTGATACTCACCGCGAATTGGTCGTGCCAGGTTGCTGACGCACGTTCCACCTCGTCAAACAGGTTGGCGACGAGATGATCGGGTTGGGGCTCCAAGGAACCAGGGTCGGCGGTGGGAGAGACCTCGGTGACAAAGGACGCATCACGATGGGGGGGAGTAGCCATAAAGCGCCTCACTGCAAAAGAACCAATGCAATAGCACTGCTTACAAGAGCATTTGAAAAAGAACGCGCGAACATAAGAGATAGACGCAAGTATACGCTACCGCAGGCCCGTCGTCAAACCTTTTCTGAGAAAGTGACGTAAAATGTATGTGCCATCGAGATTTTCTAGATTTCTAAGCACAACTAGAGTAGCAATGATGCGGAGACTTCAAGAGATGTGCTTAATCCGTGCGTTCTCGGGTATAAGTAGAGTTCAGTGGACACGCCGCCGATAATCCGACGCGCAGGGTGAGCACCTGGGCAGGCAGCACGGCGTCGTGCAGGCGCGAGACGATGTGCGGGTCGTGCTGCTCCAGGCGTACATTACTGGTGAACACCGTGGCCAAGCGGTGGTTGTAGCGGTGGTTGACGATCTGGTAGAGCTTCTCGCGCGCCCAGGGCGTGGCATGCTCAGTGCCGAGGTCGTCGAGCACCAGGAGCCCCACGCTACGAACCTGATCAAAGAGCTGGTCGTAGGCTACAGCGCTCGCGGGCCGAAAGGTCGCACGCAGGCGGTCGAGGAGATCCGGCACGACGACGAAAAGGGTCGGGATCGCGTGCGCCACAGCCGCGTGGGCGATGGCGGCGGCCAGATACGTTTTGCCACCGCCGCAGGGACTAAGCAAGCGGCGCGACGGCAAAGGCACTGGCGCGCTGATGGGCCAGCTGTACCTGGGCTGCGCGCTGTGCGGCACGCCGCGCTTTCGTGCAACGACAGGGAATTAGCGTGCCGAAGGCAGGAGATCATAGGGGAGGTCGGCGACGAACCAGCCCGCATCGCGGCAATGCGAGCACGGCGGCGGCGATTCGCGGCGCTCAACGGGTGCGGGAACCGTGCGTCGTCCGCCGGGTGGCGCCAGGCAGGTCGCCAGCGTGGTCGGCGCAGGCGCTGCCGAGTCAGACGACGTCACGGCATCCTCCTGCGGTTGCATCTGGGTGTTTGCGTTGCGCGCCTGGGC
>JAAUTF010000389.1 GCA_012031775.1 Candidatus Altimarinota bacterium
AGTCGGAGGCGCGCGAGGCCTGCTGCATATTATGGGTAACGATGACGATGGTGTATTGGCGGCGCAGCTCAAACATCAGTTCTTCGATTTTGAGTGTAGAGATCGGGTCGAGCGCCGAGCAGGGCTCGTCCATCAAGATCACCTCGGGCTGAGTGGCGAGTGCCCGGGCGATGCAGAGGCGCTGCTGCTGGCCGCCGGAGAGGCCGAGACCGCTCTGCTGCAACTTATCTTTTACATCGTCCCAGAGCGAGGCACCGCGCAGCGACTTCTCGACGAGCTCGTCCATCTCGGCTTTGCTACCCTTCCAGCCATTGATGCGCGGGCCGTAGGCGATATTCTCGTAGATGCTCTTAGGGAAGGGATTAGCCTTCTGGAAGACCATACCGATACGACGGCGAACCTCGACAGCGTCGACATCCGGCGCGTAAAGATTTTTACCACGATAGATGACCTCGCCTTCGGTGCGCGCGGAGGCGACCAAGTCGTTCATGCGGTTCAGCGAGCGCAACACCGTCGATTTACCACAGCCCGAAGGCCCGATGAAGGCCGTGATATGGTTGCGCTCGACGGACATAGTTACATCTTTGACGGCGCGGAAGTTGCCGTAGTAGATGTGCATATTCTTTGTCTCGATCGCATTTTCGTTGGCAGCATTCAGATCGTTCTGCATTAGTTCGATACCCTCCGGCCACGCAGGTAGTTGCGCAGCAAAATAGCGGTTGCATTCAATAGCAGCATCAAGACGAGCAGCACGACGATCGCAGCGGCGGCGACGCGCTGGAACTCCACCTCGGGCCGCGATGTCCAGGTGTAGATCTGGATGGGCATCACGGTGAACTTGGAGAAAATATTTGTCGGGTCGGTGACAATGAAGGTCGAGGCACCGACGATGATGAGCGGTGCCGTCTCGCCAACAGCGCGCGACATTGCGAGGATAACGCCGGTGAGAATGCCGGGGAAGGCCTGCGGCAACACGATATTCCACACCGTCTGCCATTTGGTGGCACCGAGGCCGTAGCTCGCCTGGCGCAACGAACTCGGCACGGCGCGAATAGCTTCCTGGCTGGCAATAATGATCACCGGCAGCACCAACAACGCCATCGTCAGACCAGCGGAGAGAATAGTGCGGCCATTAGATGTAGTCGGGTCGGAGAAGCCAAAGGCGGAACCGCTGGTGATCGGCTCAAGCGCACGAACGAAAATGGCTAGGCCAAGCATACCGTAGATAATCGACGGCACGCCAGACAAATTATAGATATTCGTCTGAATAGTACGACTAAGCCAGTTATCGCTGCGCGAATATTCTTCAAGGTAGATCGCCCCGGCGATGCCGATCGGGAAAGCGACAACAATGGTGACCATCAAGACCCAGAGCGAACCGAGGATAGCGGTACGCACACCAGCAAAAAATGGCGTGCTCGACATCGGGGTGGTTAAGAAATCCCAGTTGAGCCAGTTATACCAGGAAAGCTCGGCGTTGGGGTTATTTTCGAAGACGCGCTCCTCAATACCCGGCCGACCGAACAACGATTCGAAGAGGCTCCAGCTGCCGATGACGCGGGTCTGGAACACGTCCTCATTGATGATCTCGATGAGTTGCTCATCGCTGCGCTCGGCGATCGGCTGCTCGCGCTCGAGGCGTGCCCTGATACGGTTACTAAGATTATCATCGATGATCTGCAACAGCTGCTCGCGCGGCATAGCTTCGATCTCAACACCGCCGGTGACTTCCTCAGGGTCGATGCGAAAGTCAACGGCGATCAGGCCGACGCTATCGTTGACGACCTTGACCAGCAAAGTACCAAGCGCGGCAAGACCGAAAATGATGCAGAAAAGGAACAGGCTACGCCAGATACTGCCGATACGCTTGCGCTGGTTGAGGTTCTTCTTAACATCCTCGCCTTCAGGCAACTGACCTACCGAGCGCTGATTATCGTAGGTTGTCATTCGTACACCTCGCGGAAGCGTGCCACAATACGGCGGCTGATGATATTAAGAATCAGGGTGATCAGGAAGAGCAGTAGACCGAGAGCGAAGATACTATCGTACTGCACCGAACCATAGCTCAGGTCGCCGCCGGAGATACGGGCAATATGGCCGGTGATCGTTTCGGCAGACTGGAAGGGATTAAGCGTCAGATTAGGGCCTGCACCAGCGGCAAGCGCCACGATCATGGTCTCGCCGACAGCGCGCGAGATGCCGATGATAAAGGCGGCGACGATGCCAGAGAGCGCGGCGGGCACGACGATCCGAGTGGCGGTCTCGAATTTGGTTGCACCGAGGCCGTAGCTCGCTTGGCGGAGTGAGCCAGGCACAGCGCTCAAAGCATCTTCGCTGAGCGAGGCGATAAGCGGCAGAATAAGAATACCCATCGCGATGCCAGCAGCGGCCATATTGTAGATGTTCACAACGCTGGAGCCGAAGATCGAGCGCAGCAGCGGCGTGATAAAGGTCAACGCGAAGTAACCATAAACAACGGTCGGCACACCGGCAAGAATCTCAAGCATGGGCTTAAGGACACCGCGGACTTGAGCGCTTGCGTACTCGCTGAGAAAGATCGCCGCGCCCAAACCGAGCGGGATGGCAACGCACATGGCGATAAAACTTGTCATCAGGGTTGCGTGATCAACGGCAGAGCACCATAGAAACCAGCCTCAGGTGCCCAGCGCGTGCCAAAGAGAAACTCAATAGGATTGGCACCCGTCAGAGTGAAGAAAAGCAGCGCTTCCTGGGCGAGCACCCAGACAATACCGATAGTGGTGAAGATCGATAGCGCACCGCAGATGAGGAGCACGAACTGAATGACTGTTTCGAGTGGACGCGACTTCTTCGATAAGTTCAACGTTTGTTCGCCGAGCAGTGCTGTCGCACGTGCCTCACCAACACGAGCCTGATCCGCCATGATCTCCCCTCCTGGATATGGTGGTCAACCCTATAGAAATGTAAGCAATAGGCTAAGCGCTAGTATTATACCTATTTTCAGCAGTAAGAATATCTCTATTTTCGGCAGCGGTGGAGCAGCAAAGCCACTCCACCGCTACCATGATAACTAACGATACCTACTGGCCGGCAGCGTCCAACCAGGCCTGCTTGGCCTCGTTGAGCGCCTCAACCGAGGCCGGGAAGTAGCCAACGTCGATGATCTCGTCGTTGACGAAGGAGAGGTAGTAGTTGATGAAGGCGGCGACCTGGGGCTTGCTCTGCATCACGGCGGCGTCGGAGTAGATGAAGAGCGGGCGAGCGAGCGGGTAGTCGCCGTTCTCAGCCGTCTCCGCGTTGGGCTCAACCCCCTCGACAGTGACAGCGCGCAGGGCACCCTGGTCGTTGGCGAAGAAGGCGTAGCCGAAGTAGCCGATGGCAAACGGGCTGCCAGCCACCCCGGTGGCGAGCACGTTATCGTTCTCGCTGAACTGCGCACCCGAGACCTGCAACGCGCTGTCGTCCTCTTCGAGGACTTCCTCGACGAAGTAGTCGTAGGTGCCGCTATCGCTGCCGGGGCTGAAGAGCTGGATGGGTTCAGCCGGGTAGCTGGGGTCGACTTCGGCCCAGGTGGTGACCTCGGCGTTGAAGATCGCGCGCAACTGCTCGAAAGTCAGGTCTTGCACGAAGTCGTTCTCGGCACTCACCACCACGGCGAGCGCATCGGTGCCGACGCGGAACTCGATCGGGGTGCGCGGGGTCGCGAGCGCGGCACACGAGGCAATCTCTTCCTCGTTGATGGCGCGCGAGGCGTTGGCGATATCGGTCTCGCCCGCCACGCAGAAGCGCTCGAAGCCGGCGCCCGAGCCGATGCTATCGACGGTAATCTGGCCGGCGAAGCCGTCCTGGCCGAAGGCTTCGGCCATCCGCTCGGTCAGCGGGAACACGGTGGAGCTGCCCGCCGTGATAATGTCACCCGTCACCGATGTCGGATCGACATCGGGGAAGTGTTACACCCTCACCCGTGTCGGCAGGTGTTGTGGTAGCAGCAGACTCGGTAGGTGCTTCGGTAGGAGCCTCGGTAGCGGCAACCGCCTCGGTGGGTGCCTCAGTAGCAGCCGCAGGCTCGGTAGGAACCTCGGTTGCCGCAGCAGGAGCGTCTGTAGCCGGAGCAGCCGGAGCTGTCGGTTGTGTTGCGGTGCCACCACCGCAGGCGGCCAGGGCAGGGATGAGCAGTGCGAGCAGCATCACCAGCATTAACGGCCGTTGATGAACTGAGCCATAAAACTCTCTCCTTCTTCAACACCTGCCCATTGCAGATGTTATGCATAAAAGGTCACGTACACCAGCACGCAGGTACCCGCGCACACATCGCCGGTTACGAATCTGTGCGTCGGTTTGCATCAATGTGAGACGTGCCTCGCCTGACTGTAGTATCATAGCGAGGGTCTGTTAAGCAGCAAAGAAGCGAATGTTAAATTGATGTTAAGTAACGGTTATTTTGAGATGCAGAACATAGAGGAATAAAGGAACAAAGAACAGAGGGACAAACAACAGAGGGACTAAGAATTGAGAGCGGAGAGCCAGGGGAACATAGAGCGGAGTGGCGCGTGCAGCCAGATGGGGTTAGGGCGCGCGCCACTCCACTTTGTGTTAAGACTAACAAAACAACAAACGTTATCTCATAGCACAAAACCGTGTCATCAGGGCATGGCGACCCAGGCGGTGAAGAGTTCACGGGCGAGCAGGCCAAATTGGATCTCGTGCGGAGTGCCGCCGAGATCGGGGTGATGCTCGATACGGTTCCGCTCGAAGTATTGAACAGTGTACACTTTACCGCTGGCTGTCTCGGTGCGCGGAAAGGCCTCGGTGAGTGGGTAGCCGACGAGCATCAGGCCACCGGATTGTTCCCAGGCAGCGCGCAGCGGTGGGCAGATCGAGTGGCCGACCTCGGGGAAATAGAGGCATCCGACGGCGCGCCGCCCACGCGCGGCTCACGCTGCCAGTCGACCCCTGGCGGCGCAGTGCGGCGTCGCCAAGGCGCCCAAGTTGCACCTCGTAGGGGTACCGCTGTACTCGGGGAAGTGCTCGAAGCGTGCGCGCTCAAGTACTGAACTACGCGCGGGCGTCCGCTCCCCACTTCAGGCTCGATCAATTCCTCGGTGAGCGGGTAGCCGAAGCGCGCCAGGCCGCCGTTGGCATTCCAGTAGGCGGCGAAAGCTCCACCGAGTGAGTGGCCAGTGGCCGGAAAGACCTGGCTGCGTTGCGCGGGCGGATCGAACTCGATATACATGGGTGCGCCTGGGTCGGGCAGGTGGAGCTGGATGTTGCCGTCGTCGGTGTAGAGGATGTTAACTAGTTCGCCGCGCCAGCTGCGGATCAACGCCTCGCGGCAGGCGCAGTTAATAGTCAGCGTAGCCGCATTTTCGCCGGTGCGGTAGAGCACATCGACGCGGCGACCCATACCGGCGAAGCGGAACCAGTGAACCCCGGGGGCGTCTGTAGCATACCCATCGCGCGCAACTTCCTGCAGATTGAGGCCGGCGAGCATCTGGGTCATCGTGCGGTAAGCCAGGAACGCCGGCTTACGCAAATCGGCGCGGTTGGGATCGAGCGGGTACGAGCGGCGCAGTAAGCCGTAGTGGAACTCGACCTCACCGTCGTCGTAGACTGGGCGCTCGTAGTTCGCGCCGGGCCGCGTGTCGTTGCGGAAATCGTACCAGAAGACCTTCTCGATACTGGGATGCGCGATAGCCTGCAGAAAGCTGCGCACCAGGAAAAAAGCCTGTGTATCCTGGTCGACGCCAGGCCAACGGCTGCTGGTCGACCAACCAAGCTCGGTAAGCCAGACTGGTTTTGCGCCGTACGTCAGCAGAATTTCATCGAGACGCAGCATTTCCTGGCGAAAGGTCAGTGACTGATCGCGGCGCCAGGCATCGCCCTCGGGCGCGTCGGGGCGATAGGGATGGATGGCGATGATATCGACATACTGCCAGCCGCCGCTACGAGCGACGCGATCGAGATAGTCGAAATAGTCGTAGTGAAATTGCGAGGGTGGCTCGCTCCAGATACTGGCGAGGCCGCCGAGCACGATG
>JAAUTF010000390.1 GCA_012031775.1 Candidatus Altimarinota bacterium
GAGAATCGCCGGGTAAGCCTGCGGGCGCGGGCTCTCACCATGGCCGTCTAAATCTACGAGCAGCACTGCTAGCTGTCGCTTCATCAATGCATTGACCAGCCGCCACACGTAAAAGGTTTTGTCGCAGCCCGAGCCATGCACCACACATATCGCTCCTAGCGCTTCTGTACGCGGAACAATATAGAGCGCTGGTACGGCACCATATGGCCCTGGTACGTCTATCCGCTCGATGGTGCGGTCGCTGTACACTCCCACCCGCAGGTGCTGTAAGGGGTTTAGCTTGCGTCGGCACAGGGTCGCAAGGCCGAGTTGCACGGGCACGGCGATTACGAATCCCATTGCGCTGCGCAGAAAGCTCGCTCGCCAGCACCCACTTAGCATAAACGGCAGCACCCACGCCCCTCGCCCGCCCCAGCTCAACCCACGGAGACCCGCCCCTTCTGCCAGCAGTTCGAGCACACTGAGCCAGCGCAGCACTGGGCTGATCTGTTGTACGATCGTGTGAATTCTTTCTGCTACCGATGCGTCCCCTTCAGCCATGCTCACCGACCTTCTCTTGATGCCGCTAGGATGGCTTGCAAACCAGGTAGCTATCATCCCCATCTGCCATCACATCAGCCGCGCCGCGCTAGCCTCACCGTACCAACGGCAGTTGTCGCATTGCACTACGCTCTGCCCACGGTTGATCGGAAAAATTGGCAGCCAGAACATATGAATATATGTGCGCGCTAGCCGCGGGTGAAAGACGGTTGTGCGCCCGCATCTGGGGCAGGTTTGCACGCCCCCGCCAGGTCGGTCGTCGTCTTGTAGTACCACTCGTGTGCCGAAAAAAGGATCATTGTTTGCAAGAAGCCAGCTGTCAGGAAGCAGAATTCAGCAGCATCTGACTCCTGACGCCTAAATTAAAGCTCCCACCACTTCAATGCCGTTTTGCGCCATGTGGTGAAGAAACAAGATATGATGCAAATCGCCGTCGTGGGCCATAATTCCTACGTTCTGTGTGACCGCAACCGGTGTGTCGAAGGTGTTGACCATGGTTGCCGGTACGATCACCCGTCGCTCGATGTTGTGCGCATTCGCCTCTAGCCGCAGATGCATCGCTGCGCTGTACACGCAGAGGTCGGTGCAGTTGCCCACGACGATGAAGGTGGTAATGTGTGGCTGCTCTTGCATCCACGCGTTGAGTGTTGTGTTCAGATGCGAGCTCAACGAGTTCTTTCGGAATTGTTACTAGGCCATCGGCAAATGGCAGCGATGCAATTTCCACAATCGTCTGGCTTTCCGCGGTGTCGGCGATACAATGCGGCGGGTAGGTACGAAATTCCGGCGTCTCTGGGTCGTGGGTGTCTTGCGTTAGCACAAAGGTGCGCACACCCAGCGCGTGAGCCCGGGTGAATAGCTCGGCGATTGGCGTTGCTAAGGCTTGTACGCGCGGGCTCGCTAGCGGCCCTGTCGTGCAAAAGCCGTTGATCATGTCGATTGAGAAGCATGCGATATGCTCTGGCGCGGCACCGATGATCTCGGCAAGATCGCTCGGCTTCAGCGCGTTGTACCAGTGCTCAAGATAGGTTAGAAAGGGCTGCGTACGCTCGATCAGGCTCGTCTGCTGCGTCATCGCGTCCTCCGTTTATAGTGTAATAATCACACTAATTGTAACCCTGCCCTGCGCAGCTGTCAAGGTGGGTGAGTGCGCTCCGTATACGTTGCTTCGGCTGTGTGCCCTGCGTGGCAAAAAAGTGTCTTCATTCTTCGCGCAGTAGCGCGGCAAACGCTCCGTCGGCCCGTAGCCGCCGTCGGCAGCTATCGAGCACCTGGCTTACCGCAGTAGCATCGGGCTCGTTGTCGCGCAGGCGTGCTCCCTGAGCGCGTAGTACACACGCGATCGCCCGTGGCGGTAGCCCATTTTCGTAACGCAGGCGAAAGATGTATGCTTCACTAGGGTCGTGAAGGCGCGTGTAACACTCGCTGAGCAGCCATTCGTCGAAGAGCCGCTCACCAGGTTCTGAACTTGACATAAATAAAAGCTCCTCTGAACTGCTCACAAGGAGCCGCTGTAAAGAATGCTCACGCCGCCGCTGTTGCACGCGGCGTGTCTCGTAGATGGTGCTGGTGACAGCGCAATTTAAGTAGCTGAGTGCGGCTTCGAGCGAGGCGAACTCAATGCCGCTGTTCGCTGCCTGCCAGAACCGCAACCAGACCTGCTGCTGCATATCGTCGAGCGGCAAGGGGTCGATCGCTGCACGGCACAGCCGCGCGCGCACAAAGCCGCTGTATGTTTCCACCAACGCGGTACGCGCCGCTTCGTCACTGTAGTGCGGGCAGCGCTGGCTACTGCTGCGCGGCGCGTTGTGTCGTACCGCCCGCTGGAAAAGCTCCAGCCGGTACTGGTTTGCGCTTAACTGTCCGGCACGATAACGCTGCGTTTCATCGGCGCAGCAGGCGATCAGGTCGGGCAGGGCAAGCGCCTGCGGGGGTAGCATTGCGTCCACTGTAGATTTCTATTACGATCTTTAAGCATTGCGTGACAAAGATTATACCTTATCTCCACATATTCGTCGCTACACGTTGCGGGAAAAGTGGTGCCACTTGGTTTCTCTATGATGAGTCCTTTGTTTTGCTACCGTAAGGAGTTGTCTCATGTCGTCCACCGTTCGTCGCCTTGTTCTGTTCTGCTGCGCTGCCCTGCTGGCTCTTGTTGGCCTTAGCGCTCCTGCGCCTGCCCAGGCACAAAACCGCCTCTGTTTTGCCGAGGTTCCCGATTGCATCGAAGGTCGTTTCGCTGAGTATTGGCAGCAAAACGGTGGTCTGCCCGTCTTCGGTTACCCCATCGGCCCGGCCACGCCACAAACTTATAGTAATGGCACTTTTCTTACCCAGTGGTTCCAGCGCAATCGCTTTGAACTGCACCCCGAGAACGCACGTCCCTACGATGTCTTGCTCGGTCGCCTCGGCGATGATCGCCTGCGCCAGCTTGGGCGCCCTGGGAGACCTTGCCCAAAGCGCCGGTTACCAATCAGGCTGGCTGCCAGTATTTCGGCGAGACGCAGCATCTCGTGTGTGACCAGTTCCTCGCCTACTGGCAGAACAACGGTCTTAACCTCGATGGGCGCGCTGGTGTGACGACGGCCGAGAGTCTGGCGCTGTTTGGTCTGCCGCTTTCTGAAGCTACCGTTGAGAACGGCAGCGATGGCAAGCCCTATCTGATGCAATGGTTTGAGCGCGCGCGCTTCGAGTTGCATCCGGAGGTTGGGCCGAACGCGGTGTTACTCGGCTTGTTAGGCCGCGAGGTCTACGATGCTGGGTCAGTCATCGCTCCGCCCACAGCGCCCGTTGCCGATCCCTGCGCCGATGTGCCTGCACCGGTGAGCGCTCGTCTGCGCCCCAGCACGTGTTTCGAGGCCGGTACACGCATCGAGGTCGATATTTTCGGCTTTGCGGCGAACGAGGAGATCGGCTTCTGGTTCAATACTCCCGATGGCCTGATCTTCGGCACTGTCGAGACCGCGAATATCGGGCCGACCGGCGGTGTCAGTGGTTTGCCGTTTAGCACTACCGGCCTTTACCCCGGTATCTGGTCGCTCGTGTTCGAAGGAGTGGAGAGCAAACATCAGTCGATTGCGTATTTTAAAATCCTTGGCGAGCAGGCCACTACACCACCGCCTGCCTCCGGTGGCGATGTGCCTGCCTCCGTCAATGCCGTTGTCGACCCGGTGAGCGGCCCGCGCGGCACCGATTTTAGCGCCTACGGCTTCGGCTTCAGAGCCGGTGAGAGCATCGGCGTCTATGTCACCGACCCCGACCAGGCGGTTTTCGGCGCGCCCTTCCAGGTAGAGGCCGATGGCGAGGGCTTCAGCGAGATTGTCACCCTGTTCACCGATCGCAGCTTCCCCACCGGTATTTACGCCTTCACTTCGAGTGTAGAGAGCGGCCATAAAGCGATCGCTTATTTCCGTATCGATCCGTAGGCTGGCTAGAAGTCAGGAGTCAGGAGTCAGGATCTAGAATGCGCGCAGCCCGCACAGGAAAACACGGCGATCGTTTGCTACAGTCGGGCGCTGTGCGCTTCCTTTGCTAACGCTTGTTAGCAGAGCTGACGTTTCATCGCAGGTCGCGCGCTGGTCTCCTGACTCCTGACTTCTGCCCCCTCACAATGTCGTCCGATCTTCACGCCAGCGAAAGACAAACTGCTTGTCGCTGGCGCGATCGGGTTTAAAGCGCCAGAGACGCGTCGGTCGTCCCCGCCCTTCGCGCATCAGCGCGGTTTCTTCCAGCAGCCCCGCCTCTTTAATCTTGCGGTAGAAATTGCCTTTGTCGAGTTTTTCGCCCAGAATCTGCTCGTAGATATGCTTCAGTTCCAGGATGCTGAAGACTTCTGGCAGTAGTTGAAAGGCCAGCGTCGTGTATTCGAGCTTCGAGCGCAGCCGCGAGATAGCATAGGCCAGAATTTGGTCGTGGTCGAAGGCGAGTTCGGTCGGCAGTTCACGCACCGCGAACCAGCGTACATCCGTGCTCTCGTCGCTCACCCGGATCGGTTGCGCATCTGAGCGTACCAGCGCGATATAGGCCACACTTATCACCCGCGTGCGTGGGTCGCGCCCCACACCGCCAAAGGTGTAGAGCTGCTCCAGATATACGTCGCGCACGCCTGTCTCTTCCTCTAGTTCGCGCAGCGCCGCGCTCTCCAGCGACTCGTCCATGTTGATAAAACCACCCGGTATCGCCCAGTAGCCGTCGTAAGGCCAGCGGCGGCGTTGCACCAGCAACACGTGCAGCTCCTGGTTGAGCAGCGTAAAGATCACCACATCGACCGTCACCGACGGTCGCTCGTAGCGCGTTGGGTCGTAGCTCTCGGCTGTTTCGTGTGCCTCCATGCCCCTGACCTTCTGTTTAGTGTAAAATTCACACTAATTGTACGGCCTGTTGTACTCTCTGTCAAGCTATGTGAACCACAGAGCACGCAGCCGGTGCGGAGCTACGTATGAATGCGAGCGCAGAGCGCAGCATGCAGCGTGCAAGCAGCGTGCAAATTGCATCAATCGTTCCTTGGTTCCTTAGCTCCTTGGTTCTGCGCTCTCTGCTCTCTGCGCCACCTACTGCACCCCGACGAACTGCCGCACCAGCTGGGCGATGGTGCCGGGGAGCGGGAACTGCGCGTAGGGATCGCCCGGCGCGCCGATGCTGACCATATCTACCCCCAATGTGTAGCGCTCCACCGCGCTCGGGCTAAGATTGCGGTAAGTCCAGGCCAGGCTCGCCATCTGCTCTTCGCTCAGATCGGTCAAAATATAGCCACGCAGCGCCGTCATCACTGCGGCCAGGCTGTTGATCTGGTCGAGCGGCGCCAGGTTGCGCACCGTATCGAGCGCGGCCACCCCGATAGCCTGCTGACGCTTCATACGCTCGAAGTCGTTGTCGCTGTGGCGCACACGCCCATAAATCAGGGCTGTCGCGCCGTCCATAGCCTGTGGCCCAGGCGCAAAATAGACCTCCTGGTAGCCGTAGTCCATTGTTGGGTACTGCGGGTCGTAGATCTCCTGCTCCACATCGATCGTTACACCGCCAATAGCGTCGATAGCGCCGATAAAGCCCTGAAAGTTCACCCGCACGACATGGTCGATCGAGATGCCGAGCAGATTCTCCACGGTCGCCCGCGTCAGCTCAATGCCGCCGCCGGGGTAGCTGTTCAATTCGCCATATACGTTCGCAGCGTTAATACGGTCGTAGCCGAAGTTTGGAATATTGACGATCAGGTCGCGTGGCAGCGAGAGCAAAGCCACGCGCTGCTGCGCGCTATCGAGGCGCACCACAGCAATCGCATCCGTGCGCGAGGGGTCGCTTTCGCCGGGGCGCTCGTCCACGCCAACGATCAAGATCGTTGTCACGCCTGCGGCAAGCTGCGGTAACACCACGGTTGGCGTGCTCGCCGCCGCCGTCGGAATCACGATCGCCGGCGTCATTGTTGCCCGCATCGGCGTTGCCGTCGCACCGAACATCGGCTGCGGCG
>JAAUTF010000391.1 GCA_012031775.1 Candidatus Altimarinota bacterium
GGTCGCCTATTCACCATCGGCCTGATCTTGGCCGGCGCTGGTATCGTCGCCTATGTGTTTAGCTCGACGGCCTCGTTCTTTTTCTCGGTAGATTGGCAGAACATCTGGCTTGCACGGAGGCGGCAGCATATGATCGCAGAACTGAACCAGCACACCATCGTTTGTGGTTACGGGCGTATCGGCAAGCATCTCACCGATGAACTGCTGCGCGAGAAGCGCGCTTTTATCATCATCGACCCCGATCCGGCCAAGATCGAACACGTGCGCGCCAAGGGCTTTCTTGCGCTTGAAGGCAATGCCGCCGACGAAGATCTGCTGGCGCACGCTGGTATCCGCCGTGCTAGCAACCTTGTTGCCACTGCTAACAGCGACGCCGAAAATGTTTTTATCGTGCTTACCGCGCGTAGTTTGCGCCCTGATCTCCTGATCGTTGCCCGCGCCAACTACGATGACTCTGAACCCAAGCTGCGCCGCGCCGGTGCCGACCGCGTTATTCAGCCCTATCGCATCTGTGGCCGTCGTATGGCCTCGATCATCGCGCGCCCCGGTGTGGCCGATTTTTTCGATGAGGTGATGCACGCCGATAATCTTGAACTGCTGCTTGATGAGATCGTGCTCGCCGCGACATCATCGCTCTGTGGCTCTACGCTCGTCGAGGCACAGCTGCGCAGCCGCTTCGGGGTTACTGTGCTCGCCGGTAGCCAGCCCGGTTCTCCGCTCAGCGCCAATCTCGAGGCCGAGACTAAGCTTCAACCCGGCGTACGCCTTATTGTGCTTGGCACGCGCGAGCAAATTCAAGCGCTCGCCAGCGCTGCACGCCAATAGTCTTTCGACCAGCACCACTCCGTGCCCGAACCTGGCCTGCGCCAGAACGGTTACGTGCCGGCAAACCATGTCTTATACCGCAACAACGCACGACAGCCCCTTTCTTAATTTGACATTGTCTCATTTTCCAGCGATAATCAGCCTTGATGAAACAAGGTATCATTATCTGAAGGGGAGACATATGTTGGGAAATAAAGCGCTCGCTGGCTTACTCGTCGCCGTGTTGGCGCTCGCTGGCTGTGGACAACCAGCAACGCCCGGAAGCGGTTCAGAGGCAGCTGCAACGCTGAATGTCGTCGCGACCACGACCTTAATCAGCGACGTAGTGCAACAGGTCGGCGGTGACCGAGTGGCCGTTGCGACGCTGATCCCCACTGGTGCTGATGCCCATAGCTTCGATCCAACGCCGCAGGATATTGCGCGCGTCGCCGATGCCGATCTGCTTTTTATTAATGGTGCTGGCTACGAAGAGTTCCTCAGCGCCATGCTAGCGAATGTCGGCGGTGAAGTCCAGGTGGTCGATCTTTCCGAAGGTGTAGCACTGCGCGAGCTTGCCGCAGGCGAGGGCCACGAGCACGAGGAGCACGCCGAGGGCGAGGAGCACGCCGAGGGCGAGGAGCACGCCGAGGGCGAGGAGCACGCCGGCCTCGATCCGCACACCTGGACTGACCCGAACAATGTGAAGTACTGGGTTGAGGCGATCGCGCGCAGCCTCAGCGCCGCTGATGCGGCCAACGCCACCAGCTACGAGGCCAACGCCGCCACCTACACGCAACAACTCACTGAGCTCGATACGTGGATCGACGAGCAGGTCGCCCAGATCCCGGCTGAAAACCGTCGTCTTGTCACCGATCATGCTGTTTTCGGCTACTTTGCCGACCGCTACGGCTTCGAGCAGATCGGTTCGGTCATCCCCGGTTTTAGCAGCGCTGCCCAGCCCTCGGCGCAAGAACTGGCCGAACTGCAAGACCAGATCGCCGATCTCAGCATCGGCACCATCTTCGTCGGCGATGTCGTCAACCCCACCGTCTCGCAACGCCTCGCCGACGATAGCGGTGCCAGCGTCGTTACCGTGTTGACCGAGTCGGTGAGCGACGAGGCCCCGACCTACATTGAGTATATGCGCTACAATGTTGAGCGGTTTGTGACTGCGCTAAAGTAAATTACAGAGCAGGATTGTGATGCGTGAAGCGTGATCTGTCAGGCGTGTGCCGGGCGCACACTTCACGTTTCACACTTGAAAAGGGTACAGCGTAGATGCCCGGCGCACGCTTCACGTTTCAAAATGATATGGCTATTCAACAATTAGCTCCGGCAATCAGGCCAATTGCTGCACAAACGGCCCCCGCGCTGGAACTCGCTGCGCTGACAGTGCGCTATAACAGCGGCGCGGCGCTCGAGAATATTTCCTGCACTATCCAGCGTGGCGAGCAGGTTGCGGTTGTTGGCCCCAATGGTGCCGGCAAAAGCACGCTGTTCAAAGTGATCGCTGGTTTGCACGCGCCGCAACATGGGCAGTTGCGCTTCCCCGACCCGGCCTGCGCCGCGCCGGGTGCCGTGGCCTACATCCCGCAACGCAGCCAGGTCGACTGGCGCTTTCCCGTGAGCGTTTTCGATGTGGTGATGATGGGCCGCACCGGTCGGGTGGGCCTTTTTCGCCGCCCGAGCTGCCACGACCGCGAGCAGGTGCTGGCGGCGCTCGATCGGGTACAGATGAGCAAGTTCTCTCAGCGCCAGATCAGTGAGCTTTCGGGTGGTCAGCAGCAGCGCGTTTTTATCGCGCGGGCACTGGCGCAAGAAGCCACCCTGCTGCTGATGGACGAGCCGCTCACCGGCCTTGATATGCGCTCGCAAGATGGTATTTTTGCTATTCTCGACAGCCTGCGCGCCCAGCACGTCACGGTGCTGACGGCGCTGCACGATCTACAGCTGGCAGCGCGCCACTTCGACCGTGTGATGCTGCTCAACCAGCGACTGATTGGCTTTGGCACGCCCGATGAGGTCTTCACGCCGACACAGCTGATGAGCGCCTATGGCGGCCATCTACACCTCGCCCTAACCGACACCGGCGTGCTGACGGTGGCCGACACTTGCTGTGGCCACGACGAGGTCGCCGTTAATGCTTGATCTCATCCTCGCGCCGCTTGCGTACCCCTTTATGGTGCGCGGCCTGCTCGCCGCCGTGCTGGTCGGCGTGGTTTGTGCGGTGGTTGGCACCTACGTGGTTCTGCGAGGTATGGCCTTTTTCGGCGATGCGCTGGCGCATACCGTTCTGCCTGGCGTGGCCGTGGGCTACCTGGCGAGCGCTGGCGATCGGGGGTAGTGTTCTGGGGCAGGTATGCTCACTGCGATCGCTAGCGCGCTAGCGATCGGCAGTATTACGCGGGCCACCAAAGTGCGCGAAGATACCGCGATCGGCATCGTCTTCGCCGGTATGTTCGCGCTTGGCGTCGCGCTCATCTCCAGCGTGCGCAGCTTCGCGGTGGATCTGACGCATCTGATGTTCGGCGACATCCTCGGCGTTGGCAGCGCCGATCTCTGGCGCATCGCGCTCTTCGGCGGTGCAGTGCTGATCGTCATCGCGCTGCTCTACAAAGAGTTTATGCTGCTCTCCTTCGACCCCATACTGGCGCGCACCCTGCGCCTGCCGGTAACGCTGCTCGACAACATGCTGCTGATCTTGATCGCGGTTACGATCGTCATCGCGCTGCAAACCGTAGGCGTAGCGCTGATGCTGGCCGTGCTGGTTACACCGGCGGCGGCGGCGGCGCTCATCACCCATCGCCTACACCTGATGATGCTGGTCGCCGCCCTGATTGCGGCGCTCTCCGGCATCATCGGTCTTTATTTCTCGTACTACCTCAACATCGCCTCCGGCGCGGCGATCGTGCTTACCTGCACCGCCGCCTTCGTCCTGGTCTGGGTCGGCCAGCAGCTACGCCAGCGCATCGCGCTGCGGCGGCCTGAGGCACAGGCGGCGAGTTCGTAATGCTTGAGAATTCAGGAGTCAGGATTCAGAACTTAGCCCCTTTATAGCTTTTGGGAGCGCAGCGCCGCTCGATGTCATTCTGAACGCAGCGCAGCGGAGTTCTGCATTGTTTTGCAGCGTTAGCACTGGTAGATGCCTCACGTGCGTTTGGCATGACGACGCAGTAAACGTTGATGACGCATAACTGAAGCTTGTCGAACAGGCACATCTCCGGCTTCGTGGCCTTTGTGTGCTTCGTGGCTAAGAGGCGCGCCGCAGCGCCCGCTACGACCTCCTGACTCCTGACTCCTGACTCCTGACTCCTGACTCCTGACTCCTGACTCCTGACTCCTGACTACTGATCGAACACGCCCTTCGCTGGCCCGCCCTTGAGTTGCTCTTGTAGCGTGCTTTCCAGGGTCTTCGCCTGGTGTGGCGAAATAGCGCTACCGGAGAGCGCGACGATCTGGCCGTTCGCTAGTTCGAGCACATAGCAGCCGGCGATCTTCTTCCAGCCGCGAAAGTCGCTCCAGTCCAGCAGGCTCTTCGCCTCGCGCGTGCCGATCTCAATCCCGCGGCTGTTGAAATCAAATCGCGTTTTCTGATACTGCGGCAAGCTCTTATCCTGGCTGCGTCGCCGAATGATGATCAAGCCGCTGATCACAAAGACCAGAAAGGGCAGCCACGCCGCAAGCATAATGATGCCAGTATTAGTACCTTCCTCGGCCAGAATTGCATAAGCGTTGAGCGTGGCCGCAACACCAGCCAGCGCGTAGAAGATCGGGCGCTGAAAGTAGCGCCACAGGCCAAGGCGAACCACTTCCTGGCGGCTGAGCGTGCTCTCGATAACCATTGTTTCCTCGCAGTGTTGGAAGATTGTTCGTATTATACCTTTTTCTTGTTCACTATAGTAAGAGCAAAGATAGAAACCGTATGTTACCGCGCTGTAGCGGCAGCATAGCAGACAACAGGCCATTCTTGTTAGTTATATGGTAGCTTCACGCGCGAGCGCCCGCTGATGAAGATTAAACATTAAACCGGGTATCCAGCCCGCTTCAGCGGGCTTCGTCCCCACTAGCTGCGGGCTTGAGCCCGCAGCGTGCGGCATGCCGGAATAATTTCTTAATATGTATCAGCGGGCTTCCTGCCCCTTGCCCGGCGCTTGAGCGCGCGGGCGTAGGCGAGCGCGTAAGCCTTGTTACAAAGGAGGAACCATGACCGATCTCGCTATCGATTTTGCTGATGTCGAGGATGCCGCCCGGCGGCTTGCGGGTGTTTCCCACCATACGCCGGTGCAGACGAGCCGCACCCTCGATGCCCTGGCCGGGCGCGCCATCTCTATGAAGTGCGAGCAGCTGCAGCGCGCTGGTGCCTTTAAGTTTCGTGGTGCCTATAACGCCATCAGTCGCCTCAGCGCTGCGGAGCGTGCGCGCGGTGTGGTGGCCTTTAGCAGCGGCAACCACGCGCAGGCGGTTGCCCTGGCCTCCCGACTGCTCAATGTGCCAGCCGCCATCTGCATGCCCGACGATGCGCCCTCTGTGAAGCTGGCCGCTACCCGCAGTTACGGCGCTGAGGTGCTAGTCTACGAGCGCGCCAGCACCGACCGCGAGGCCTTCACCCGCGCTGTGGCCGCTGAACGTGGCGCGACGCTCATCCCGCCCTACGACCACCCGCATGTTATCGCTGGCCAGGGCACGGCTGCGCTGGAGTTCCTGCACCAGGTGCCCGATCTCGACGCACTCGTGATTCCGGTCGGCGGCGGCGGCTTGCTCGGTGGCTGTGCGCTGGTTGCCAAAACGCTTAACCCTGCTATCCGCGTTTTTGGCGTGGAGACCGAGGGTGCCGACGATGTGCGTCGCTCCTTGCGCGCGGGCGAGCGCATCAGTATCGCGCCGCCGTCGACAATCGCCGATGGCATTCGCACGCAGTCGCCGGGCCGATTGACCTTTCCCATTATCCAGCGTTATGTCGAAGATGTGGTCTTGGTGCGCGACGACGAGGTGCTCGACGCGCTACGTTTCCTGCTGCTGCGCGCCAAAGTTGTCGCTGAACCCACAGGCGCAGTCGGAGTCGCGGCTGTCTTGCAGGGGCGAATTCCAATCGATTGCGTGCGCCTTGGGGTGATTATCTGCGGTGGCAATATCGACCCACCGCTGCTGGCACAGCTCTGGGCATAAAGATTGGGGTGTAGTTAGGTCAGTGA
>JAAUTF010000392.1 GCA_012031775.1 Candidatus Altimarinota bacterium
GGCGCAGCCGGGGCGCTCGGCCTCGGTCGCAGCCCCGCCCGTCGCTATGACCCCGGCCAGTCGCCGAGCAAAAGTGACTTTTGAGGAGGTTGCCGGTATCGATGAGGTTGAAGATCAGCTGAAGGAAGTCGTTGAGTTTCTTAAATCGCCCGAGAAATTCGAGCGGCTCGGCGCGGTCTTCCCCAAGGGCATTTTGCTTGAAGGGCCGCCCGGCACCGGCAAGACCTTGCTGGCCCGTGCGACGGCGGGTGAGGCGAATGTGCCGTTTTTCAGCATCAGCGGTTCGGAATTTATCGAGATGATCGTTGGTGTCGGCGCGGCGCGTGTGCGCGATCTCTTTAAGCAGGCGCGTGAAACCGCGCCGGCGATCATCTTCATCGACGAGATCGACGCTATCGGCGGGCGGCGTGGCGGTGCCAACAGCATCGGCGGCAACGACGAGCGCGAGCAGACGCTGAACCAGATTCTTACCGAGATGGATGGCTTTGGCTCCACGACGCATATTATTGTGGTGGCGGCCACCAACCGCGCCGATACGCTCGATCCAGCGCTGCTGCGGCCAGGCCGCTTCGACCGCCGCATCACCGTGCAGCCGCCCGATGTGAATGGCCGCGAGGCTATTCTCAAAGTTCATAGCGCCAAGCTGCCGCTTGACCCCGATGTGAACTTGCGCGCGGTGGCCGAGCAGATGCCGGGGGCCACCGGTGCCGATCTGGCGAATTTAGCCAACGAGGCGGCGCTGCGCGCTGCTCGGCGCGGCTCCGATACCGTCAGTGCGCTCGATTTTGCCGATGCCGGTGAGACGATCGTGCTCGGCGCTGAGCGCCGCATTATGATGAACCCTGCCGATCGCGAGCGCGTCGCCTACCACGAGGCTGGCCACGCTATCTGCGGCCTGGTGCAAGAAGAGAGCGACCCCGTCAAGCGCGTGACGATCGTGCCGCGCGCCCAGTCGCTCGGTGTAACGCTCTCGGTGCCCGCCGACGATCGCCTGAACTACACTGAAGGTTACATTCGCTCGCGCATCGTGACAGCTTTCGGCGGGCGCGCCGCCGAGCAGATCGTCTATGGCGACATCACCACCGGTGCCGAGAACGACCTGATGCAGGTGACGAATTTAGCACAAGCCATGGTGATGCGCTTTGGTATGAGCGACGAGGTCGGCCAGATGCAGCTGATCAGCTCAAACCAGGGCAATTACCTCGGCGACTCGCAGCGTCGCTCGTATAGCGATACCACGGCCGAGGCCGCCGACCGCGCAGTGCGTAACATTCTAGAGGAAGGCTACGCGACTGCCATCAGCCTGCTGACGGAAAACCGCGCGCGGCTCGATGCGCTGACGCACGCTCTGTTAGAGCGCGAGTCGTTGGGCGAAAGCGAGATCCTGGCCGTCACCGGCTTGCAGCGCCACAGCGGCCGTGGTGTCACCGTCGCCCCCGGCTGGCCGGCTCGGACGCACCCGTGCCCTCGCCAATGCCGAGCAAAAAGCAGAGCGATTGAATAAGGCCCGTAGGGACGCAGCATGCTGCGTCCCTACGGGCTAAAAACTCTGTGCGCTCTGCGTCTTTGTGGTAAAAAGAAGGAGCTACGTGTGCGAGACCAAGCCAAGCGCCGCGCGACGCTGTTTTGTGACCTGTATCGTCGACCAGCTCTACCCCACTATTGGCCAGGCTGCTGTGCAGCTGCTCGAAGGCCAGGGTGTGCGCGTGAATGTGCCGCGCGGCTGACGTGCTGCGGCCAGATGGCGTTTAACGCCGGCTTTCGCGACGATGCCTACCAGGTCGCCGGGCGCACGATCGAGATCCTGCGCCACCAGGGCGATGTGGTGCTGCCCTCGGGCTCCTGCGGCGCATGATCCGCCACCTCTACCACGAGCTGTTTGCGGGGACGCCACATCAGGCTGCTGCCGAAGAGCTGATCGGGCGCACCTACGAACTGAGCGAATATCTCGTCGATGTGCTCGGCGTCGACGATCTCGGCGCGCACTTTGCCGGGCGCATCACCTACCACGACGCCTGCCACGGCCTGCGTTTTCTGGGCTTGCAGACGCAATCGCGCCGCCTGCTCGCCAACATCGCCGCCGCCGAGATCGTCGAACTGCCGGGTTGCAACGAATGCTGCGGCTTCGGCGGCCTGTTTGCCGTTAAGCAGGCTGCGATCTCCGAGGCGATGCTGGCGCGCAAAATCAGCAACCTCGCCGTCACCAAGGCCGACCTCGTCGTCACCGGCGACGCCAGTTGCATGACCCAAATCGCCGGTGCCTTGCACCGCGACGCCTCAGCCACCCGCGCCCGTCACCTCGCTGAAGTCCTCGCGAACATGGTCGATGCCCGTGCATAGGGGCGCAGCATGCCCGGGCGTAGGGGCGCAGCATGCCCGGCCGTAGGGGGCGCCTCGTATTATCGATCGCGCTCGACGAGCGGCAGGTAGAGACTCTCGTCTAAGGCAACATCATCACCGCTGACGGTGAGTAGGAAGTTGACGCGATCAGCGCCGAACGCATTGTGTGCCGTGGCGCGGATGGGGAACATACCGGCCAGCGTCGGTGCCCCGCTGAAAGAAAGTTTTAGGCTTAGCACGGCCATCCGCTTCCTAACGACGCACCAACGGCAGATACACACGTTGGGCGGGTGCGATCGTTATCGGCACATTCAGGGCTCCGGCGCGCTCTGCGTCACCTCAATCGGCGGCGCGGTACTATCTACGCCATTCACACTGATACGGTAGAGGCCACATGATCGCCCACGCGCTGGCCGGTCTGGCCGCGATCGAACTACACAGCGATCCGATAGCCGCAGTGCGCGTGCTCGGCTGCATCGATGCTATCCATTGCACACTTGGCCTGCGCACCGAGCCGCTCGACTATGAATTGCGCCAGCACACAGCTAACGCCGCCCACAGCTTGCTCGACGCCGCCACCTTCCATACAGCGTGGGACGCAGGCCAGCGCACCGCCTGTAACATTGATCGCCACATACGCTGCGTAAATGAAGCCCCTGGCTGATTGAGACGATGTACACCGCGAGCCAGCAGCAGCGTAGTACGGTCTAACTACAGCGATGTCATGCCGAACCGCACGTGCGGCATCTGCTGTGGAGTGCGTTGTAGCATCAGGCAGCTGCCGCACGGAGCGCAGCGCAATGAGGCGTCACTATAGGATGTTCACGTACTCCTACGCGCCAGACTACCTGGCCGCCCGGCATCGTAACTCTTTGTGCGCTTTGTGACAAACTATCTGTTAGTAGCTCCTGTAACCTTGCAGCTTGTGGTACACTACCTACGTTCACCCGCACGCTGTTGAGGACAATCCATGACCGCCCAGACTCTTGCGTTCTATGAGCGCGTCGACGGCGCGCTCCACGATGCCTCGCTCAAAACAGCGCTCGATCGTGCTACTGCGCGGTTTATCGGCAACCGCGCCAACGCCATGACGGCGCTCAGCGATGGTGATGGCCTGCGCGACCAGGCGCGCGCTATCCGTGCTCGCACCCTGGGCAAGCTCGACCAGTTACTGGTGCAGCTCGCCGAGAATGTCGAGGCCCGCGGCGGCAACGTTTGCTGGGCTTCCGATGGTGAGACGGCCTGCCGCTACATCGCCGATCTCGCCCGCGACCGCGGTGTGAAACGCATCGTTAAGTCGAAGTCCATGGCCTCCGAGGAGATCCATCTCAACGCGGCTCTTGAGGCCGCTACGATCGAGGTTGTGGAGACCGATCTCGGCGAGTATATTATTCAGCTCGCCGACGAGACGCCCTCGCACATTATTGCGCCGTCCATCCACAAGACGCGCGAACAGGTCAGTGAGCTGTTCAACCAGCACCTCGGCGTACCCCTGACCGACGATATTCCCACGATGACAGCTACTGCGCGCCGTGCGTTGCGTCAGGAGTTTCTGCGCGCCGATATGGGCATCTCCGGTGTGAACTTCGGCGTTGCCGACGAAGGCGCGATCGTGATCGTCGAGAACGAGGGCAACGCGCGCCTCACCACCAGCGTGCCGCGCATCCACGTCGCCGTGATGGGTATCGAGCGCATTGTAGAGCGCGCTGAAGATCTTGGACGTGATGCTACAGGTGCTGGCGCGCTCGGCTACCGGCCAGAAGCTCAGTGTTTACACTAGCATCATCAGCGGCCCCGCTCGGCCCGACGATGTCGATGGCCCCGAGGAGTTCCACCTGATTTTGCTCGATAACGGGCGCTCGGCGATCATCGGCGGCGATTACGCCGAGTCGCTGATGTGCATTCGCTGCGGTGCCTGCCTCAACGCCTGCCCGGTGTACCAGGCGATCGGCGGTCACGCCTACGGCGGTGTCTACTCCGGTCCGATCGGGGCCATCCTCACGCCGCTGCTGCAGCCCGACCTGCCCGATCAGCATATGCTGCCCCAGGCGAGCAGCCTCTGCGGCGCTTGCCAGGAAGTCTGCCCGGTGCGCATCGCTATCCCCGATATGCTGCTGCGCCTGCGCGCCGATGCCGTCAAAGTTGGCAAATCGCACCCCGCCGAGCGCGCGGCTATGCGCGGTTATACGCTGGCGATGACACGCCCGAACCTCTATCGTATGGGCGGTCGCGCCGCACGTATCGGCAGCCGCACGTTCGCTCGTAAAGGTTGGTTTCGTCGTCTGCCGCCGCCGCTCGATCGCTGGACGCAGCGCCGCGATTTTCCCTCCTTCGCCGCAGCCGGCGCGCAATCGTTCAGCGAATGGTGGGAGGAGCGCCGGTAGGGACGCAGTATGTTGCGCTCCTACCAGCGTGATGGAATTGTTGCGCATACTACGGTGTAACAAGGAGGTTCCCGGTGTCGAATCAAGTGGAAGTCCTGATCGCGCGCTTCGATGACACATCTACAGCCCAGCAAGCGGTTGATAGCCTGACGCAATTAGAGAAAGGCGGCGTGCTCGAGGTTCACGATCTGGCACGCATCGTGAAACACGAGGACGGCAAGGTCGAGATTAAAGATGAGGATAATGTCACCGGCAAGCGTGGAGCGATCTTCGGTGCTATTGCCGGCGGGCTGCTTGGCCTGATCGGCGGCCCGGTTGGCATGATTTTGGGCGCAACCGCTGGTGCCGCCACCGGCGGCGTGACGGCAAACCTGGTCAATATGGGCTTCCCCAAGGAAGATTTGCAGGTTGTCGTCGATAACACACCGGCTGGTTCCTCGGCTATCCTTGCTGTGGTCGGCGGTGCCGATGTTAGCGTCGCTCTCACCGCGCTGCGCGATCTCGGCGGCGATGTGCGCTTCCACGAGATGCCGGAGGAGCTGCGCCAGCAGGTCGAGTATCTGCGCACCCAGCCGATGCTCGGTGCACAGCCGCTGATCAGCGGCCAGACGACGCCGGACAGCCGCCCGCGCGACTAACGTTAACAGACGGTTGTTGTCGCTTCACCCTCACCCCGCTGCTGGCGTGGCACTTCTCTTCTGCCTGCATGAGAAGCGAGGGGTGAGGGCCATCCACAGGCGGTTGCCTGCGGCACAGTCTCTTGCAATGACACAACATCTTCAAGCTGTAACCTGTAACCTTCAATGAACACGAATCGCGATCGGATGCTCGCTACTATTCGTCTTGGCCTTGCCCGCAACCGCTCGTGGTTCGCGGCAGAGGCTGCCCGTGCTGCCCATACGCCGCCGCCCTACGTGCTGCCCCCTGCCGACGATCTCAGCGTGCAGTTTCTTGCTGAGCTTGGTCGTCTTGAGGGCAAGGGCTACCACGTCGCCGATGATGAAGCGGCACTGGATATCGTCGACAGTATTTTGGTCGCCCATCAGGCGCGTGCGGCGATCACCTGGGAACTCGACCAGATCGCTCTGCCTGGCCTTGCCACTTTGCTCGCTGCTCGTCAGGTCACCCGCCTCGACGGTGCCATTCGAGGCGAGCAGCGTCAGTCGCAGCTGCAAGCCTGCGAGCCTGCTGCTGTCTGTATTTCGGGCGTGGAGCTCGCCCTGGCCGAAAGCGGCACCTTGCTGCTGCGCCACGCCGGCCGGC
>JAAUTF010000393.1 GCA_012031775.1 Candidatus Altimarinota bacterium
GGTCGCAACCTTTTTTGCGCCCGCTGGCCCACTTGGCAGCGCTTTCGATGGTTACGAGCCGCGCCCTGCCCAGGTTGAGATGGCGGCGTGCCGTAGCCGCCGCGCTTAATGGTAGCGATGTGCTCACCGTCGAGGCCGGCACCGGCACCGGCAAGAGTATGGCCTACCTTGTGCCGTCCGCGATGTTCGCCGCCCAGCGCGGTGAGCGTGTTGTTGTCTCCACCAATACTATTAATCTGCAAGACCAGTTGTTTTTTAAAGATATTCCCGATCTGCAGCGCATCATGGGCGCTGATCATGGCGAGCCACCCTTTATCGCCGCTCTGCTTAAGGGCCGTGGCAATTATCTCTGTCTTAAGCGCTATAACGAGCTGCGCCGCCACGAGAATCTGGCACCGGAAGAAGTCCAGGCGCTGCTTAAGGTGCAGCTCTGGCTGCCAACTACGCACAGTGGCGATAAGGCCGAGTTGATGCTGATGGACCGCGAGCAAGCAGCCTGGAGCCGCATCAACGTTACGCCCGAGACGTGCATCGGCGCGCGTTGCCCTCATTTCCGCGAATGCTATTTCTTTCAGGCACGCCGTTTTGCCGAGACCGCGCATATCGTGGTGGTTAACCACGCCTTGCTGCTGGCCGATCTTAACGCTCAGGCGAATGTGCTGCCGCCCTATAGCCACCTGGTGATCGACGAGGCCCATAACCTGGAGGATGTCGCCACCGACCAGTTTAGCTACAGCATTGATCAGGCCGCGCTGCTCAAGTTCCTCGACGATCTGTTTCAGAGCGGCGGCGCGCAACTCGTCAGCGGCCTGCTCGCTGAACTGCGCAGCTATCTACAGCAGAGCGCCACTGCACCTGCCGATCAAGAGAAGGCCGAGCAGTACGCCGAGCAGATCAGGCCCACCTTGGTGCGCGCTCGCACTGCTGTCTACGATTGCTTCAACCATCTGACGGGCTTTGTCACACGTGAGGTCGAGGCCAACCAGTACGATACACGCCTGCGCCTCACGCCAAACGTGCGCAAAAAGCCCGAGTGGGCGGCAGTACAGGCCGTCTGGCAGAACTTGTCAGATACACTGCTAGTGATCGGCGACGCGCTCGGCAAGATCGAAAGCCTGTTGCGCGAGCTTGAGGATGCTGAGATCCCCGATTACGACGCGCTGCTACTGCGGGTTGAATTCCTGCGCCGCTTTTCCGTCGACGCCCGGGTGAACACCAGCCATATCATCTTCGGCGACGAAGCAGGCCTGATCTGTTGGTTAACCTACGACCGCCAGCGCGATACGCTCACCCTTACCGCCGCGCCGTTGCAAGTCTCTGAGCTGCTGCAAACACAGCTCTTTACGCAAAAAGAAACAACAGTGCTGGCGTCGGCAACGCTGACGATTGAAGGCGGCTTCGCATATGTCAAAGAGCGGCTCGGCCTGCCCGAGCCTGCGGAACTGATGCTCGACTCACCCTTCGACTATGAGCAGCAGGCGCTGGTTTTTATCCCCGAGGATATTCCCGAGCCCAATCAGCGCGGCTATCAGCAGATGGTCGAGGAAGCCCTGATCGGGCTCTGTACTGCTACAGGTGGGCGCACGCTGGCGCTGTTCACCGCCAATAGCGCGCTGAAACAAACCTATGCGGCCATCCAGGAGCCGCTCGAAGAACAGGAGATCGCGGTGCTCGGCCAGGGCATCGACGGCTCACGCCGCTCGGTGCTGGAACGTTTCAAGGAGTTTCCGCGCACGGTGCTCTTGGGGACAAGCAGCTTCTGGGAGGGGGTAGACGTGGTGGGCGACGCGCTTTCGGTGCTGGTGATCGCCAAGCTGCCGTTCAGTGTGCCGACCGACCCGATCTACGCTGCGCGCAGCGAACTCTACGCCGATCCATTTGGCGAATACTCGGTGCCGCAAAGCATTTTACGCTTTAAACAGGGCTTTGGTCGCCTCATCCGCAGCAAACAGGATCGTGGCATCGTCGTGGTGCTCGACAAGCGCTTGCTGTCGAAGAAATATGGCCAGCAGTTCCTGCACTCGCTGCCCAATACTCGTGTGCGCACTGGCCCGCTCAAACAATTGCCACTGCTCGCCGCGCGGTTTCTTGTGTAATTAATCGCAAAGGCGCAAAGCGCACAGAGAAATAACCTGTTCTCTACGTGCTCTGCGCCCTCTGCGATTTTCAAAAGCTAGCGACGAGGCGGATCAGGGGCTACCGGCGGCGTACGTTCGCGCGACTCACCGCGCGCCTGCGCTAGCACGGCGTCGACATCGATGCCCGCTTCTTTCGCCAGCCGAATTTGCTCCAGCAGCCGCGCCTGCGCCTCTAGGTTCCGCCGATCTACATCGCGGTTGGACTCTGCCCGATCGGCCTCTGCCTCACGCTCGGCCCACGTCCAGGCTTGCTCCCAAAACACGCCGACCTCGCGGAAGAAGAGCCCCATTATCCCTGTTACTGAACCCGGTGGGCGATAACTCATACGTAATTCCTCAGCGAGGGGGAGGTCGCGCACAGCGACGCTGTGCGCGACCTCCCCTAATGATATAAAAACATTTGCTACATATATGATATTACGCTCCAGGCAAAAAGTCAATAAATTGGCGAAATAGGATTGCATTCAGGCGCTGTGCCTGCTATAATAGCGCACAAGCAACTTGCATATATGCAATACCAAGGAGCGTATCGATGAGTGTATCGCAGCAGCTCCGCCCACCACCTGCCATTATCCCGCGGCTGCCGAGCGGTCGCTATATCGAGCTAGGCGGCGAGGCCGTGTACCACTTTAAACTGGCAGCACCGCTCGACCTGGCCTATCATTATTTTTGCGACATCCCAACGGTGTTGCGTATGCTTCCCGATACGCTCGATGTGCGCTCCTACGCCCACGACCGCTTCCGCCTGATGATCGGCGCAACCGACGGCCACGGCCATAGCATGGCGGCGGTCTTCGATCTAGCGGTACGGCTAGCACCCGGCGAGGCGATCTGGCTGGAACCAGCCACAGACGGCCCGGCGTTACGCCAGAACGGCAGTACCTTCAGCGGTGCGCTCTGGGCCGAAGCGCTCTTTCAGCCCACCCGTGCTGGCGCACAGGTCGAATACTCCGTTGCCATCGAGATGAACATCCCCATCCCTGGCGTGTTACGCCTGATGCCACAATCTTTCTTGCAGTCGCTCGGTGAGAAAACTATGGCCTTCAAAATGGGCCAGATGATCGACGGCCTCGCCCGTGGCGTCCACCGCGACTTTAACGCCTGGGCTGCACAGATCTAGGGCTTAGGTTGTAGGTTACAGGTGACAGCTCGTACAAAGCAAGAAGAGTATTGCGCAACCGCGCAATACTCTTTTAATTACCACCACACCCTGTACCCTACCCTACTACCGCCCGATAGCGCGCTCGCTTGTCTCGCTGAGCGAGGCTTTAAACGTAGCACTGCCCACCGTCACCAGATCGCCCTCGAGCAGGCGACCCTGGCTCGTGACAGGGTTTCCATTGACAAAGATGCGCGACCCCGTATCCAAGGGCACGACGAACCAGCGGTCGAGCACCTGACGGATTTCCGCGTGACGCGGCAATACCTGGCGGTCGTGCAGTATAATATCGCACGTTGGGCTACTGCCGATCACGGTGCTGCGTTTTGCCAACGCTGTCTGCAAACCAACACGCGTTCCGGTGATACCAGTCAGGATCAGCGCTTTCGCCATGACAATCGTCCTTGTAACGAATATTTCGTATCTATCTTAGTATCATCTTGCCGGATACCTGTCAAGTGCCACTAATACGTCGACTCGCGTTTCGCGTTAACGTTTTGATGAATTCTACCCGCCGGAAGCGCAGCGCCGACCAATCGGCGTCGATGGCAACCTGGCGCACACCTTCAAAGCCATACGTGCCAAGGGCATTCCAGCCGCTATCTCGATTGAATTCGCATGTGTATTTCTTCGATGTACCCTTTGGATACGCGAACCAGATAACAGCATCGCCCTGTGTTTTAGCTCCGACGAGCGACGCGAGTTGCTCGATCACGGCCAACGTTGTCACAAAAGCCAATACAAAAGGCACTTCCTGTTCGCCGTCGAGCGATCGCAAGACAGTGACATCGCGCAGCGCGCTCAACTCGGCCCCGAAGCTCTCCGGTGCGTTGATAACCGCAATTGTCGCCTGATCTTTGTAGTTCAGCTTCTTGAACAAGGGTGTCATAGCTTTCTTACCCCCTCACAAGCATAACCTTCTGCATCCTGAGTCCTAAATCCTGCTATAGTAATACCCATGAGCAGTTCAGCCAGCATACAGCGCGTGCGTATGTATCTAAGCGAGGCCGATCGCCACGAGGGCCAGGCGCTCTACCTCGTTATTCTCGATCGACTGCGCCGCGACGGCGCGACCGGGGCGTCGGCATTGCGCGGCATGGCCGGCTTCGGCCCGGGTCAACGCGTCCGTTTCGGCACTGTCGGCGTCGAGCAACAGCCGCCAGTTATTATCGAGTGGATCGATCGTAGCGAACGTATCGCGCGCATTCTACCGCAGATCGCGGAGCTGCTACCCGATGCCCTGATCACCCTTGAGGACATTCAGGTCTATCGTGCTATTCTCCGTGGGCGTGGGCCGCTGACAGAAGATATGACTATCGGCGACCTGATGGTGCCGGCGCGAACCGTGTTGCGCAGCGATAGTGCCCGTGTGGCGCTGGCGCATATCGTCGCCGGCCAGCGCACGGTGCCGATCGTGAACGACGACGGCTCGCTCTGCGGCACGATCACTAGCCAGGATCTTGCATGGCGCGCCGACATGCACGTGCCCGCTGCAGTGCTGTCCTTGCTCAGTGCTGAAGAAGCCACCGCGCTGCTCGCCAAGCTCGACAACCTCGGCATCGAGCAGGTGATGAACCGCGAGCCGCGCAGCGTCATGAGAAGCGCGGCGCTGACCCAAGCGCTGATCACTATGACCGAGTGGGGCCTGGGCGAGGTGCCGGTGATCGAGCGGAACGGTCAGGTCGTTGGCCAGATCGTCGACACTGCACTGCTTGAGCTTGCGACACGCCCGCGTGATAACGATGAGCAAGTCCGCGATGCCGAGCCCACCATCCTGTGAGCTTGATTATGCAGACTAGTGTGCCCCATGTGGCCACCAACCAGTCGCTCGCCATAGCTCTTGCGGCAGTGCTCGCCGCCCCCGAACGTACTGTGCTCGTCGTCGACGCTGCGCACCGTCTCCAGGGCCAGATCAATGCGAGTATCGCTATCGAACGTCTTTCAAACGACGAGCGGGCATCCTTCCTGAGCGCTTTACAGCAGCGCGATCCAGTCGCCGCTACGGGGCTACCGGGGGCCGATCGCGGGCTCGATGAGCTGCTGCAAGGCGATCTCGTTACCCTTGTACCTGCCACCGACCTCATCACCGCTGCACGCCAAGTCCTCGCTCGTGGCACTGTCACCCTCCCCGTTGTCGACGAAGATCACCACCTTCTCGGCGCGGTTAGCCGCCGTGCCCTGCTGCGCGCTCTGCTCCAGCAAAACAGTTGAGCACGCATTTTTTGAACCATAACGACCGCAGCGCTTTTTAGCCACGAAGCGTACGAAGGCCACGCAGCCGGGCACTTTTTGCACCGCAAAGACGCGAACGTAGTTCGCTGGTTCTCTCCTCATCCATAACGCTCGCGAATACGTTGAATAAGCGCGCTGGTCGAACGCCCGGCGCGATAGGGGATAAGGTAAACCTGGCCGCCATACCCCGCCACAATCTGGGCTTCTGGCAAGCGTCGCGGATCAGGCAGGTGTGACCCATCCTCACGCGCGTAGTCGCCGCCCTTCACATAGATCTCAGGCTCTAAGGCTGCGACAACCGCCTCTGCCGTTGGCTCAACAAAGATCGTCACATAATCCACGCTGCGCAGCGCCAGCAGCACGGCGGCGCGGTCTTGCTCGGGGCACAAGCGGGCGCAATGGCCCCTTGATCGCGCGCACCGAAACATCGGGCGTTCAGCGCCACGATCAAT
>JAAUTF010000394.1 GCA_012031775.1 Candidatus Altimarinota bacterium
CGCGAACAAGTCCCGGCGGATTCTGGAGACCACTCGCCACGACGCAAATATCATCGTCCGGCGCATGAAGTACCGAAACATCGCCTGTGTTAACGCTAACACGACGATCAACAACGCCATCCGAGTGATATCCGAGCCGACAGTCCCCTCTTGCAGCAACAAGTCGAGCGCGGCGGCGAACTCGGCGTAGCTGCGGTAGTAGAGCCCGCCGCCGCTACGCAGGCTCTGCGCGCGCAGCACGTCGGAGTCGCCGTTGACCAGCGTGGCGCGGCTGCTGGCCCAGGCTTCAAGGCATGTTATCGAAAGGCTCTCGTAGGCTGAGGGCATCATCACCAGCGCGCATTCGCCGAGCAGACGGGCCTTCTCTTCTTCGCCGATGAAGCCGGTGTAGCTTACATCAGGGTGGCTTGGCATGGCGATGTCGGCGCGACCGGCGAAGATAAGGCGCAGCGGCAGGCCGCCTTCGGCGCGGTAGCGTGTTGTGTAGGCGAAGAGCTGCTCGACGTTCTTCGAGCTATGCACGCGCCCAATGTAGAGCAGGCTTGGTATGGCGCGCTGCGCCTGCGGCTGAATTGTGGCAGGCACCGCTACGCCAACACCCACCTCGCTGCCGGGAATCTGCGCGATCGCAAGCGCTGGTTCAACATGGCGCGCTCGCTCGGCGTGTTATAGATGATGTAGCGCGGTGTATCGAACACACGCCGAAAAATGCCGAGGCGCAGCGGCGGCTCGTCGTGGGCGGTCGGCACCAGCACCGCCTTGGGTGCTACCAGCGGCAAGCCAAAAAAAGTTGTTGCATAAAGGTAGGTGATAAAGATAAACAGATCGAACTCGGCGTAGCGCTGTTCGAGCGCGCTGAGCAGCGCTGTGGAATACGGCCCCTGGCGGCGCATCCACTCGGTCTCGCGGGCCACATCGTGCGGCTGGCCAAAGACCTGGGCCGAAAAGGCGTCGAAGGCCGCCATATCGCGCGGCGCATCCACCGCAAAGCGGCACACTATCACGTCGTTGATGCGCTCGACACCGGGCGCATAGTGATCGGCCCAGGTCAGAAAATCGCGCGCACAGGTCGTAAAAACCGTGACGTCGTGCCGCTGGGCGAGCCGCTCGGCCCATTCGCGGCAGTGCGCCTCGGCCCCGCCGTGAACGTCTGCGCCATAGCGCTGGATAACAAAGGCTAATCGCATAGAGCGCTTCTTTTTTGAACCGCAGAGGGCGCAGAGGTTTTCTTTTTGCCACGAAGAGCACGAAGCACACAAAGCCGAACGTTTCCCTACGCCTTGCCCCAACTCACAGTACGCCTCACAGCAGATCGGGCAGTTCGGCCAACAGCCGCTGCAGCGCTGCACGCAGTGCATGATCGCTGAAGCGGGCAGCGTGCTGAAGACCAGCGTGTTGAAGTGTCCGATAGCGTGTCGCATCATCCCAGATAGCATCGATCTGTGCCGCCATCGCCTCGGCATCGCCAAAAAGGACGAGACCGCCCGGCCCCATGGTCTCAGGGATGGGCGGCACGGCGTAGCCCAGCACCGGTGTGCTATGGTGTAGCGCCTCGATGATCGGCACACAGAAGGATTCCCATTCCGACATACAAAGATAGAAGCGCGCGTGGCGGTAGAAACTGGTTAGCAGCGCCGCTTCACTGACCGGCCCAATAAAAGTTACGGCGTCGGCGAGGCCGAGGTGCTGCACAAGCTGCCCCAGTACGGCGCGGTAGCGCGGCAGGTGCTCATGGCCGACAATAAAGAATGTGAGCTCAGGGCGAAGCCGTCGCAGCGCGGCAAAGGTTTCAAGCGCACGCTCCAGCCCTTTCTGCGGCACGATCCGCCCCCACAAACAGCAGGTAGTCGATCTTGCCGAGCAGCGCGTCCCACTCACCGACACTTGCTCCGTCGAAGCGCGCGGCGTCCACAATCAGCGGCAGACGCACGACGGCACCTGCCCCGTAACTGCGCAGCTCAGCCTCAATGTAGTCGCTGTGCGCGATCGTTAGATCGCTGGCAGCGGCAAGGTCTGGCAGTCGTTTGATAGCACGAGCGCAGAGCGCGGCAAGCTGCGGATCATACTCGACGACCAGCTGCGGCGGCGTTACACCGTGCGAGTCGAGGATCGTCACATCCGGGCTCCCACTCAGATGATCAAGGGCCGGCGTATCGAGCGAATAGTGAACCCACAGGATGTCGCGCCCGGTCGGTCGGTAGACAAAGGATGGTTGAAAGTCGATCGGGAAGCGCGACCAGGGATTATCGGCATAGAGCTGCACTGGAATCTGCCAGCTACGCAAGATATGCCAGAGCGAGGCGATATAATTGCCAATCGCATCGCCCGGTGCCAGCGTCGCCGTCATCATATGAATAGTTGGATTCATGGTATTAAGTGCAAAAGCTTCTTTTGAACCGCAAGAGAGAACAGACAAATAGTGAACAAAAGAACAAAGGCAAGAAGCGCACAGATCCACTGTGCAGTTGTTTCGTTGTTCGACGTTCTTTCGTTCTCTCTATAACTGTCCGGCCCTCCGCGTGCTCAGCGTGCTCCGCGCCATCTGCGGTTAAGATGTTCGGGGCGGCAGTTCGGCCAGCACATGGCGCAGCGCTGCTCTGAGCGCACCATCCGTAAAGTTGTCGGCGTGATCGCGCCCCGCAGGCTGGAGGCGCGTGTACAGCGCCTGATCGTCCCAGATGGCGTCGATCTGGGCGGCCATTGCCTCGGCATCACCACTGAGCACAATACCGCCTGGCCCCATCGTCTCCGGGATGGGTGGCACAGCGTGGCCGAGCACCGGCGTGCCGAAGTAGAGCGCCTCGGCCAGCGGCACGCAAAACGACTCCCATTCCGAGACGCAAAAGTAGAAGCGCGCGTTACGAAAAAAGCTGGTGAGTATATCCGGCTCGGCCACCGGGCCAACAAAGACGACCGCGTCTTGCACGCCGAGTTCGGCGCTCAGCGCTTCGAGTTCGCGCGCATAATCAGGCAACTGCTTGCCGCCGACGAGAAAGAACTTCAGGCCAGGTCGGCGACGATAGAGCGCGGCGAAGGTGCGGATGGCCTGCTGCAAATTCTTTTGCGGCACCACGCGCCCGACGAAGAGCAAATAGTCGAGCCGACTCAGCAGTACATCCCAATCGGGCGCACCTTTGCCGGTAAAACGCGTGGTATCGACGATCATGGGCAATTTGTGGATATTGCCAAAGCCACGCCGCGCTAGATCGTCGCGCACATACTCGGTATGTACGATCGTCAGGTCGACGTGGGGCGCAAAGGTATCGAGCGCAGCCGCGCCGCGTGCGCAGAGATCCTCCATCCTGGCATCATAGCCGTGGAAGAGGTAGGCCGGGCAAACATTCTGCGAGTCGATAATCGTGAAATCGGGCTTTCGCGTAGCCAACGGATGTTATCGCTATAGATCGAATAGTGCAGCCAGAGTAGATCGTCGCCAGTGGGGCGATAGCTGTGGCTAAATTGATGGGCGAGCGGATAGTTATCGTTGGAGAGGTCGGCGTAGAGCGATACCGCGAAGCCGAAGTCGCGCAAGATCGGCACCAGCGACTGAATATAGTTGCCGATCGCATCGCCCGGCGCGAGCGCAGCGGTCATCATATGAATACGTGTAGTCATGTAGCAGCTCGCAAAAACGCCAGTAGGCGCGAAAAGAACCGTGTCCCAGGTGTAGTTCGCCAGCACAAAAGCGCGGCCTGCGGCACCCATACGCCGTGCGTTCTCGGCATCGGCGACAATAGCAGAAAGTTGGCGACTGAAGCCCTCGGCGTCGCGAAAGTCGAGGCCGCCGCCGCTCATCGCGCAGAACTCGCGCGTCACCGTGCAGTCGCTATGCACCAGCGCAGGCGTGCCAGCGATCCAGGCTTCCATCAGCACGATCGAGAAGCTTTCGTGCAGCGAGGGCTGGCAGAGCGCGCTCGCGGCGGCGCAGGCGTCGAACTTTTCCGCAACACCAACAAAACCGAGGTCGTGCGCCGCACCCTGGGCCACAAGATCAGCCGGCAGCGCTTCACCTGGCCCGCCGATGCAGACGAGCTGCAAAGTGCCGCCCTGCTCGCGGTAGTGGCGAAAGCCCGCGAACAGCAAAGGCGTATTCTTGGTCGCGTCGCGGCGCCCGGCGTAGAGCACAAAGGGCGCGTGGATGCCAAAACGCGCACGAAAGCGCGCCGCATCGCCTGTGTACCCTGTCTCCACGCCGACGCCAAGGCAAACAGTGGGTTTGCGCCCCACAACGCCGATCTGGTGTGCGAAACGCTCTTCGGCGGGCGCGTGAAAGATCAGGCCGTGCGCCGCGCCGAGCGCCAACTGGTAAAGGTGCATGTACGCATAGGCCTCGTCGTGCAGGCAGGGGATGAGAAAAGCGCGCCGGGCGAGCTGCGCGCCCCAGTAGCTGGTGCCGAACATGTACGGGATGAAGATAAAGATACGCTGCGCGCGCTCGGCGACGATCGCCTGCTCAAGTGTGTCGCTGCCGATGATCTCGCGCACAAAAACGGCTTCGTCGCGCAGGCTGAGCGTCTCACCGGCCAGCAGACGTGTGTTAAGCGCATCGAATGCTTCAGCGCGGCGCGGGCGCACCGCAAAGCGGCGCACCGCAACCCCGTTCACCGTCGAGCATCCCGGCGCAAAGGCAGGCTGCGACCAATCGCTGCTCAAACCGCCAGCCGTCGTCGTCCACACCTCAACGGGCACACCGCGTACAGACAACTCCTCGGCGCTGCGGCGACAGGCCATCTCCGCACCGCCGGGGATGTGCGGCCCGTACCAGGGGATAACATAGGTGATAGTGGGGCCCGGCCATGTCCAATCAAACATAGAATGTTATGATGCGCAGCGTAGAGACGCAGCATGCTGCGCCTCTACACGGCACCTCACCCCTGCATCTCCTCGCGCAGACGGCGGATCTCCTCGCGCAGCACGATGATCTCATCGCGCAGCGACTCGACCTCAGAGGTGCTGGCGCTATAGCGGCTGCGGCGTGCGAGATTGTTCAGCGCACGCACTGTAGCGCTGTTGAATTCCGTCTGCTTGAAGATCATGGCGTCGAGATAGCTGCGCACCTCGTGATGCAGGCGCATGCGAAAGATATCCCAGGCCCTACCGGGCAGTGACGCGGCGGGCGGCAGGCTAAGCGGCTGATAGATGTTGTAGCCGCTGTTCACCAAGCCAAGCGCCTGATCAAGCTCGCCGCTGGTATCGCGACTCTGGCGTTCCTCGATTTTGCGCCGGATCTGCCGCATGATCGCCGCGACATCGGCAGGATCGGTGTACGACTCAAGGGGTGTAGTTTCGCTCATCACAGTAGCCTCTATCTGTAGCGTGTTATCACGGGAAGTGTGCTGGCCAGTTTCCAAAAATGGCGGAGCTTGTAACACGCTTCTGAATTCTGACTTCTGATTCCTGACTCCTGACACAACATTCTCCCGGCGGCGCTCGAATTCCTCGCGGCTAGCCGTCTGATGCAACTCTCGCAACGCCGCGCTCAGCGTTTGGGCAAGTGCAACACGACCAGGCGCGTTCACTGTGGCGGGCTCAGCTTCAGCGCCCTGTGCAGCGTCCGTCTGGCGCAACCACTTCTGAATCCTGAATCCTGAATCCTGACTTCTGCCGAAGCAACACGCTGCCGCAAATCTCGCTCAATTCGCTGATCGCGGCCAGGTAAGCCAGCTTGCGCGGCCCGCTGTCGACGGTGCTCCAACGCGCGATGGCCTCTTTCTCAGCGGCGACGAAGGTATCGAAGGTATTGAGTGGGCCGTGGCGTAGCACAAAACGTAGGCGGTTGCGGTGAAAGGCGCGCTGATGCGCGAGGCTTTGCGCGCCAAGCGAGGGTGTTCTCGTGATGGCAACAAGCCGGGCTGCGTGGGGCGTAGATCACACCGAAGCCGGCAGGCGCGCGCGCGGAAGCAGAGATCGGTATCCTCGTAGTAGGCCGGACGAAACCCTTCGTCGAGCGCGCCGAGCGCGTCGAGCGCGGCCCGCGA
>JAAUTF010000395.1 GCA_012031775.1 Candidatus Altimarinota bacterium
GTAATCTGGCCAGCTTTATTATGGAAATAGATTACGTATCAGGTCTGACGGTTCAAAAACCATGGTAACACTGAGCCAATTCGATGTGCTGGCGCTCAAGCGCGACTTTCCGATCCTCAGCCAAGAGGTGAAGGGCAAACCGCTTGCCTTTCTCGACAGCGCAGCTTCCTCACAAAAGCCGCGTCAGGTCATCGAGTGTCTTGAGGACTACTATCGGCGCTACAATGCCAATGTGCATCGCGGCGTGTATAAACTCAGCGAAGAGGCAACGTTTGCCTACGAGCGGGCGCGCGGCAAAGTAGCACGGTTGCTTAACGCGCGCAGTCCACGCGAGATCGTCTTTACGCGTAACACCACTGAGGCGATTAACCTGGTGGCTTATGCCTGGGGCGGTGCGAATCTGAAGCCGGGCGACCGTATTTTGCTCACGGTGATGGAACATCATTCCAACATCGTGCCCTGGCAGATGCTGGCGCAGCGCAGCGGCGCGGCGCTCGACTATCTGCCTGTCGATAGCGATGGTCGGTTGGCGCTTGAAGCGCTCGACAGCCTGCTCAGCGAGCGTACAAAGATTGTCGCAGTTACGCAGCAGTCGAATGTGCTGGGCACGATCAACCCGGTGGCCGAAATTGTACGGCGGGCTCACGCCGTTGGTGCGCTGGTGCTAGTCGATGCGGCGCAGAGCGTGCCGCATATGCCGGTGGATGTACAGGCACTTGACTGCGATTTCCTTGCATTCAGCGGCCATAAAATGTGTGGGCCGACAGGCATCGGGGCGTTATGGGGGCGGCGTGAGCTGCTGGAGGCGATGCCACCCTTTCTCGGTGGCGGCTCGATGATCAAAATTGTCGAGCTTGAGCAGAGCAGTTATGCCGATGTGCCGGCACGGTTCGAGGCTGGTACTCCGGCGATCGGCGAGGCGATCGCGCTTGGCGCTGCGATCGACTACTTAAACGAAATCGGGCTCGATCGCATCCACGAGCACGAGTTAGCGCTGACAAGCTATGCCCTTGGCCGATTAGGCGATGTTGCAGGCCTGACTATCTTCGGGCCGCGCACGATCGCTGAGCGCGGCGCGGCGGTTGCCTTCACGCTCGATGGTGTGCATCCGCATGACATCGCAGGCCTTCTCGATGGTGAGGGTATCGCGCTACGGGCTGGCCATCACTGCACACAGCCGCTGCACCGCGTGCTTGACGTAATGGCCACAGCACGGGCGAGCTTCTACCTGTATAACACCACCGAAGACATCGACCGGCTGGTGGTGGCTCTGGATAAAGCACGCAAGCTCTTCTCCTAACACAGGTTTCGTGTAATTGCTCGGCTCCGCCGAGCAATTACACGAAACAAGATACTATGGAAGACATCTATCGCGAACAAATTCTGGAGCATGCGAAGCACCCGCATAACTTCGGGACGATGGAAACGCCCACGATTTCCCACGAAGAGCATAACCCGCTCTGCGGTGACCGGGTGCGAATCGATCTGCTGATCGACGATGAGCGCATCGTGGATGTGCGCTTCTCGGGGCGTGGTTGTGCGATCAGCCAAGCCGCAGCCTCGCTACTGACCGATGAAATCAAGGGGATGCCTGTTGCGCGGGCCAAACAATTCAGCAAAGACGAACTGCTCGACCTGATCGGCATCCCATTGCGCACGAATCCAGTCCGGCTCAAGTGCGCACTACTCTCGCTGAAAACGCTCAAAGCCGGGCTGTACGGCGTGGGGCACGTTGATGATGAGTTTTGAGAACAAAGCAACAGAGGAACAAAGGAACAAAGAAGCGCCCTCTTCCTTGAACTCTGCTTTGTCTGACGCTGGCTTTGTTCCTTTGTTCCTTTGTTCACCTGGTCTTTGAATAGAAGGAGTAAGATCTTGACTACCGAAGCAACCAATTTGCAGTTTGACTACACGAAGTATGGCTTTCGCAACGAAGAGAACTATCTGTTTAAAGCGCCAGCCGGTCTGAATGAGCGGGTTGTGCGTGAGCTTTCCGGTATGAAGGGCGAGCCGGAGTGGATGCTGAAGCGGCGGCTGAAGGCGCTGGAGATCTTCACCAAGAAGCCGGTGCCACTAGCTGGGATGTGGGCAAATGCCGAACTTGCCGAGCTGGATTACGACAAAATCCATTATTTTGTGCGTGCTGGCGAGCGCCCGCAAACCGACTGGGACGCCGTGCCTGTCGAGATCAAGAACACCTTTGAGCGACTAGGCATTCCTGAGGCCGAGCGCAAATTCCTGGCCGGCGTCGGCGCGCAGTACGAATCGGAAGTAGTCTACCACTCGCTGCGCGAGGAATGGTCGAAGCTGGGCGTGATCTTCCTTGATACGGACACCGCGCTTAAGGAGCACCCGGAATTCTTCAAGGAATACTTCGGCACCGTCATCCCCTCGGCCGACAATAAATACGCCGCCCTAAACACGGCCGTTTGGTCGGGCGGCTCGTTTGTGTACGTGCCGCCGGGCGTGAAGGTCGACATTCCATTGCAGGCCTACTTCCGCATCAATGCTGAAAACATGGGCCAGTTCGAGCGTACGCTGATCATCATCGACGAGGGTGCTGAAGCGCACTATATCGAAGGATGCACCGCGCCGGTCTACTCGACTAACTCGCTGCACTCGGCGGTGGTCGAGATCATCGTAAAGAAGGGCGGCAAGTTCCGCTACACAACGATCCAGAACTGGGCGAACAATATCTTCAACCTGGTGACGAAGCGTGCCATCGCTTATGAAGAGGCGAGCATGGAGTGGGTCGACGGCAATATCGGCAGCAAGCTGACGATGAAGTACCCTTCTGTGTATCTGATGGGCCGCAAGGCGCGCGGCGAAGTGCTCAGTGTTGCCTATGCTGGTAAGGGCCAGCACCAGGACGCAGGTGCGAAGATGGTACACGTTGCGCCGGAGACAACAAGCCGCATCACCAATAAGTCGGTGAGCAAAGACGGCGGCAAGACGACGTATCGCGGTCTGGCGAAAGTTGCGCCGGGTCGCCTATGGCTCGAAGATCAACGTCAACTGCGACGCGCTCATCCTTGATGATCGCTCGGCAAGTGACACCATTCCCTTCATCGAGATCGAGGAAGATCGCTGTACACTGGCGCACGAAGCCACGGTTGGGCGCATCGGCGCGGAGCAGTTGTTCTACCTGATGAGCCGTGGCTTGCCCGAGGCCGACGCGCTCTCGATGATTGTGTTGGGCTTTATGGAGCCTTTCACCCGCGAACTTCCGATGGAATATGCGGTCGAGTTGAACCGGCTCATCCAACTCGAAATGGAAGGCTCGGTCGGGTAATTGTTCAGTTCACCACAAAGGCACAAAGACACAAAGACGTGTAGTCTTTGTGTCTTTGTGCCTTTGTGGTAAAGGTAGAAGCCTATGACCATGATACAAATCGGACATGCTCGTGATGTGGCCGACAACAGCGCAAGGCGCTTTCTCATTGGCACGCACCCGATCGCCGTCTTTCGGGTTGGCGATGAGTTGTACGCTATCGACGATACCTGTTCGCACGCCGAGGCCTCGCTGAGCGCGGGCGAGTTCGATGCCGATGAGCTCTGTGTTGAATGCCCGCTGCACGGCTCGCTCTTCGACGTGCGCAGTGGTGTTCCGCGCACCTTGCCCGCCTTTGAACCTGTGCGCAGCTATCGCATCTGGGTTGAAGACGAGCAATTATTTGTTGACTATTCCGCGTAAAAACTTGACTATATCAGGTGATGGCGTTAGAATAGCAGCATTCCAAACGTGTTCCAGCGCTACAAACGTTCGACGATGCAGCGCTCGATCTGTGATAGGGAGGTTGCGATGGCTAGCTACGCCCACCCCGAAGTTCTGGTGGAGACCGATTGGGTTGCCGATCGTGTGAGCGACTCGCAGGTGCGCCTTGTCGAGAGCAACGAGGACATGCTGCTGTACGATACGGGCCATATTCCGGGCGCGGTGAAGATCGATTGGGTAACCGATCTAAACGACCCTGTGGTGCGCGATTACCTCGACCAGGAGCGTTTTGCCGCGCTGCTCGCCGCCAAAGGTATCAGCAACGACACCACGGTTGTCTTCTACGGCGATAGAAACAATTGGTGGGCGACCTACGCCTTCTGGGTGTTTAAACTTTTCGGCCACGAGGATGTGCGCATTCTCAACGGTGGGCGCGCCAAGTGGATCGCTGAGGGCCGCGAGTTGACGCGTGAAGTGCCCGACTACCCACAGGGTAGCTATACTGCTCCGGTGCGCGACGACGCGACAATTCGCGCGTTTCGCGACCAGGTGCTGCAGCATATCAAAAGCGATGGCACAGCACTTGTCGATGTGCGTAGCCCGCAGGAATACAGCGGCGAGCGCACCCACATGCCGGAATACCCGCAAGAAGGAACGCTGCGCGGTGGCCACATCCCCACGGCCGTCAGTATACCCTGGGCTAAAGCCGTGCGCGAAGATAGCACGTTTAAGAGCCCAGAGGAGTTGCAGCAGCTGTACGGCGAGCAGGGCGTGACGCCCGACAAAGACGTGATCGCCTACTGCCGTATCGGTGAGCGCTCCAGCCACACCTGGTTCGTGCTGACCTACCTGCTCGGTTACCCCAAAGTGCGTAATTACGATGGTTCGTGGACTGAATGGGGCAACAGTGTTGGCCTGCCGATCGAGAAGGGGGCGTAAAATCCCATCATGGACCGCCAGGCGATCATCGACAACCTGCTCGATCATTACGAGCGCCCACGCAACCAGGGGGCGCTCGACGATGCCGATGTGGTGATGCCCGGCGGCATCCCCGATTGTGGCGATACCATCACACTCTACCTTAAAGTGGAGGCCGGGCGGATCGCGGCGCTCACCTTTGAAGGCCAGGGCTGCACTGTCAGCCAGGCGGCGGCCTCGATTTTAACCGACTATGTGCGTGACCAGCCAGTTGAGCGGGTAGCGCTGCTCGACGACGCCGAATTCTACGTGGCGCTCGGGCGCGAAGTGGTGCAGAGCCGCCCGCGTTGTGCCTCGCTCGCGCTCAATACACTCAAAGCCGCGTTGCTGCAATATCGCCGTAGCGCCGAACGCTAACCGCAAAGTGCGCAAAGACGCTGGTAGAATGGCGACGAGGGTAGGATAAGCTGTACGGCGTTGTTGCGCCATCTACCATAGACAAACCTGTGCGTCTTTGCGATTCAAATCAGCGCTGATAGCTCAGCGCTTCGCCTTCTGAAGCCTGAATTCCGAGTATGGCCGCTATTGCGCCGCTAGACCTGATCGGCAATACGCCGCTGTTACGCCTCTTCGCCGAGGAGGTGCCTGCGGCGGTGCAGCTGTACGCCAAGGCCGAGTGGTTCAACCTCGGCGGCTCGGTGAAAGACCGCCCGGCGCTCTGGATGATCCGCGATGGCGAGCGGCGTGGCCTGCTGCGCCCTGGCATGCGCATCGCCGATGCTACCAGCGGCAATACCGGCATCGCCTACGCCACCATCGGGGCGGCGCTGGGCTATGGCGTTACATTGGCGTTGCCAGCGAATGTGAGCATCGAGCGCCGCCGTACGCTGCGCGCCCTCGGCGCGTCGCTTATTTTGACGACCCGGCGGAAGGTATGGATCTGGCGATCGAGACGGTGCGTACGCTGGTGCAGCAAGAGCCAGAGCGCTATTTTTACCCCGACCAATACAGCAATCCGGCAAATCCGTTGGCGCACTATGAGACGACCGGCCCCGAGATCTGGCGGCAGACTGAAGGCAGCGTAACCCATTTTGTCGCTGCGCTTGGCACCAGCGGCACCTTTATGGGCACTGCGCGTCGTCTGCGTGCTTACAAGGCAAGCATTCGCTGCCTCGCGGTGCAGCCGGATGGGCCGTATCACGCGCTTGAGGGCGTGAAGCATATGGCCTCGACGCGCCTAGTACCGAGTATTTATGATGCCGCCGAGGCCGACGCTGTGCTGACGGTAACGAGCGAGGAGGCCTTCGCGATGGCTCGCAGGCTGGCGCGCAATGCTGGGG
>JAAUTF010000396.1 GCA_012031775.1 Candidatus Altimarinota bacterium
CTTCGCGTCGCTGTCGCGCTTGGTTTCGCCGTTGGCGTTGCGCTCGGTTTCGCCGTGCTGTCGCGCTTGGTTTCGCTGTCGCCGTTGCGCTTGGCTTCGCCGTTGCAGTCTCCGTAGCCGTTGGTGCGGGGGTCTTCGTCCTGGTCGCCGTCGGCGTCTTGGTCGCCGTCGGCGTCTTGGTCTTCGTGGCTGTCGGCGTTGCGCTCGGTTTCGCCGTCGCGGTCGGCGATGGTCGCTTCGGCAGCACGATGTCGTCGCTGCTGTCGGGCACTGGTGCTACCGGCGCCGCCAGCACACACGGCGGCAGATCAATACCCGCCAGATTGCTGCCCGTCGGCACTGTTATGCCATCCCCACTCAGGCTCACACCGTCGTTGTAGACCGTGCGCCCACACGGCGGCGGCACTGTGCTGAAATCGAAGAAGCCATTGATCAGGATCACCAGGTTTTCGCCAGGGGCCAGCGTTCCGTCCCAGCTCACCGTCGTGCCAGCGCCAGCCGACCAGTTCAACGTTCCCGTTCCGCCCGTCGAGTCGGCCAAGCTGACAATAAACTCGCCATCGACAGTGTCATCGAGCTCGACAGTCACCGTGACCGCAGACACGTTCTCAACTTCAATGCGGTAGACCGCTGTATTGTCACCGGCGTCGACCGACCCCTTGTTCGCCGACTTGTCAAAGCTCAACGGCGCATCGTCGTTGATAATTGTGCCGACACCCCGGTTATCCGCGATGACAACCCCGGCTGGCGTGGCCGCGCTGAGGTTCACAAAGAAGGTTTCGTCGGCTCGCCCTGAGTATCGCCGTTGACCGTCACCGGAATCGACTGCACCGTCACACCCGGCACAAAGGTGAGCGTGCCGCTGGTTGCAACATAGTCGCTGCCAGCCGTGGCCGAGTTATTCGCCGTCGCATAATTTACCGTCACCGGGCCCGACAAGTTAGGTGCGCTGAGCGTCACGTTGAAGTTAAAGGTTGTTGTGCCGCTATCGCCTTCAGCTAGTGCAACATTATTGATACTGATGCTCGGGAAATCATCGTTGACGATCGTGCCCTGGCCCTGGCCATCGGTGATATTAGCGTTTATCGCGCTCGTCAGATTGACGAAAAGCGTTTCATCGGCTTCGATCTCGGTGTCGCCATTGACCGTGACGATGATCGTCGCCGTTGTATCGCCCGGTGAAAACAGCACATAACCCGTCGCTGTCTGGTAATCGCTGCCTGCATTAGCCGTACCGTCAGCGGTGATGTAATTCACCGTCACCGCGCGACCACTCGGTAGTGCTAGCGTTATATTAAAAACAAGCTGCGTCGGGCCGGCATTGCCTTCCACCACCGTCGCATCGCTGATCGTAACCTGCACCGGCGCATCGTCGTCAGTAATCGAAACCGTCGCCGTGCCGTCCACGATCGTCGCATTGTTCGGGTTGCTTAACACCACGCTGAAAGTCTCGTTATCTTCGTCGAGCGTATCGCCGATGATCTGGATCGGGATCGTTTGCACCAGCGGTTGCCCTGGCAGGAACGTCACCTGGCCAGCATCGCCCTGGTAATCGAGACCATCGAGCGCTGTAACAGCATTTGTAGCGAAGTCCACAGTAACTGTGTTGTTCACCGCATCGGAAAGCCGCACAACCACATTCGCTGTGCCGGCACCCTCGGCAACCGTGATGTCTTCGATCGTGATCTGCGGCAGGTCGTCGTTGATAATCGTGCCGACGCCTTGTGCGTCTGCGAAGGTTGCGTTAATCGGAGCACTTAGCTGCACGAAGAAGCGCTCATCTTCCTCGACAACCGTATCGCCATTGACTGTCACCACAATCTGCTGTGTCGTGACCCCAGGCGCGAATACCAACGTATCCAAAGCAGCACTGTAGTCGCTGCCGGCGGTCGCGTTATCGTTGACAGTGGTGTAATCAACACGCACTTCCTGCGGGCTGGGCGCGCTGAGCGATACGGTAAAGATAACATCCTGCTCGCCGCTGTTGCCCTCCACCACACTACGGTCGTTGATGCTGATCGTCGGACCGTCATCGTCGATGATCGTTCCGATCGCCGTGCCATCGCCAATCGTCGCGTTTGTTATTGTTGGCGGGTCCAGCACAACGCTGAACGTCTCATTGGCCTCGTCGAGCGTATCGCCCAGCACCACCACCACGATCGTAGCACTGGTGCTCGTGGCCGGGATAGTCAACACGCCGCTGGTTGCCTCGAAATCGCTGCCCGCTGTGGCGCTACCGTTCTGCGTGGTGTACTGCACCGTGACAGCGCGCGAGATCGGGCCCGAGAGCCGTACGTTGAACACCGCATTGACGCTATCCGTATCCTGCTCGTTCACCGCCGCCGCATTATCGATAAAGATCTGCGGCAAATCGTCGTTGACGATCGTGCCGACCGCGCTGCCATCAGCGATCGTCGCATTCACCGCTGTATCAAGCGTAACGTTCAACGTTTCGTCTAGCTCAACTAGCGTATCGCCGATCACGGTCACGCTGATCGCCCGCGTGGTCACACCAGTGGGGAAGTTCAGCGTGCCACCGGCCGCGAGATAATCGCTGCCGACCGTCGCTGTGCCGCCGGAGGTGCTGTAGTTCACCTGGACGTTCTGGTTAAAGGCCTGCGAGAGCGACACATTAAAGACCAGGATCGAATTCGTGCCTGTTCCTTCAACCACACTTGCATCGCCGATGCTGAGCTGCGGCAGATCGTCGTTGAGAATCGTGCCACGGCCCTCACCATCGAGAATGGTGGCGTTCTGGGCCAGGCTTAAGCGCACAAAGAAGGTTTCGTTTTGTTCGACCGTTATATCGCCACGCACATCGACATCGATCGTCTGCGCCAGCACACCGGGCGCAAAGGTCAGTGTTCCGCTCACCAGCGCTGTGTAGTCGCCTGGTGCCGTGGCCGTGCCGTTTGCGGTGTTATACACTACTGTCACCGTGCGCGAGGTGGCCGCCGACAGCGTCACGGTGAAGCGCGCCGCCGTCGTGCCGCTATTGCCCTCGGTCACGGCAACATCGTTGATCGCCAATGTCGGCAGGTCGTTATCGCGAATGGTACCGGTCGCCTGCGCCACCGCGATTGTCGCATTCACCGGCGCGCTCAGCGTCAGCAGCAGTGTCTCATCTTGCTCAACCGTTGTATCGCCAAGCACCGTGACCGCCACCACCTTCGAGCTCTCGCCTGCTACAAAGTTGACAGTGCCGCTCGTGGCGATATAGTCGCTTCCGGCGGTCGCCGTGCCATCGCTCGTCGCAAATGTCACGCTCACCGCCTCGACCGCAGGCTGCGAGAGCGTAACCGTGAATTGCATAAGGCGAGATGTAGCATCGCTTTCAGTGATTTCGGTGGCCGCAACACTAAGGGCTGGCAGATCGTTATCGAGAATCGTTACCCGGCCCTGGCCATCGACGATACCTGCATTCGCAGCATTATTCAGGTCAACGAAAAAGATCTCATCACCTTCAACAAGCGTATCGTTAATAATTGTGATCGCAATGTTCTGGCTCAGTGGATCACCGGGGTTGAAGGTTAGCGTACCGCTGGCGCTCTGGAAGTCGCTTCCAGCGCTGGCGCTGCCTGCAGCAGTAGCAAAATCAACGGTCACTGGCACCGTGGTGTCACCGGAGAGCGACACTGTAAGCGTGGCCAGCCGTGTGCCAATATCCCCTTCGTCCACCGCAATATCGTTGATACTCAGTGTTAGCGGGTCAGCGGTGCTAGTCGGCGAGGGCGTATTCGTCGGTGAGGGCGTATTCGTCGGCGAACTTATGGGCGTACTGGTCGTAGTCGGCACGCCACGTGTCGGCGTCGTGCTTACGGTCGGCACCGCTACCGTCTCGGTGGGCGAAGGTGTCGCCGTATCGCTCGGTGTCGCCGTAGCCGTCTCCGTGCTCGGCGCGGGCGGAGACGATGTCGGAGTGCTCGAAGGCGATACAGTGGTGGGGCTCGGCGGCACGGGCGTAAGCGTAGCCGCATCGCCCGCTGTCGCGGTGGGGGTGGCCGTCGTGCTTGGCTGGCTAGTATTCGTCGCTGTCACCGCCGGCACAGTGGCAGTAGGTGTCGGCGATAGCGCGCTTGTCGGCGTCGCGCTAAACGCCGGGTTCGTCGCCGTCGGCGTACGGCTCGGCACCGTCGGCGTGATCGTCGACAGTGGTGTCGCGGTGTTGCCCGGCAGCACAATACCCGACCGGTGTTGCCGTCGCGGCACCACCGGCCACACTCGTCTGCGACGGCCCCTGTGCAACCTGGGTGCTCTGCGGCGTCGGCGAAGGCGTAAAAGTAGACGATGGTGCAAGAATGGTCGCAACCGGTGGCGCTACATCGACCACACCGGCGACTTCGGCACCGGGAAGCGGCACTGGCGCATTGCCGCGGCTAGCGATCGCCGTTGCCTCGATATCTGCTACCCGTGGGTCGGGCGCAGCATAACTGCGGGCGTCTTCCGGCCAAAAGCCATAGGCGTCGAGATCGGTTGAAGAGCCGACCTCTTTAAATGCCTTGCCATCGGCGGGCGGGGTGACAATGCGCAGCGCCCACTCGGCCGCAAACCCTACCGGCAGAAGCGCCAGCAGGGCTGCGAGTAACGCTGCGAGCGGCAGCAGATCACGACGCCGATCGCGTCTCGTTGGGTTGTGCGACGGCAAGGGTCTGTTCATGAACTTGCGTAAGTGAAATAGTAAAGATGCTGCCCTGACCAGGCGTACTTACAGCACGGACCTCACCGCCTTGCAGTTCGATCAATTGCTTGGTAATCGCCAGACCCAAACCACCGCCACGCTGCTGCGAGTTATTGCCCTCAACACGCTGGAAGCGCTTAAACAACCGTGGCAGCACATCGGGCGCAATGCCCTGCCCGGTATCCATAAATTCGATCAGCACACGCCCATTCTCGTGCCGTCCGCACACCGTCACCCCACCCTGGTCGGTATAACGACGCGCATTATCGAGAATTTGCGTGAAGGCCCGTTTCAGCTGCTCACGATCGGCATACACCGACGGCAGATCGTGGGCCATCTCGATCGCTACACTGAGCCGTTTGGCTTCAAAGCCGGGGCGCAGTGGCGCGAGCGCCATCCCTAGCACTATTTCGACATCCTGCGGCTGCAGTTCCGTCTTCAACTGGCCCGACTCGATATCGGCGATCAGGATGGCATTATTGACCATATCGGTCATATCCACAGCACGCGCGCGCACCTGTTCGAGCAACTCCGATTGATCCGGCGTTACTTTCTCACCGCCCGTTCCGCGCAGCAAAAGCTCGGTAAAGCCGCGGATCACCGTCAGTGGTGTGCGCAATTCGTGAGAGATCGTCGCGATAAAATCGGTTTTCGCCTTATCGACGGCCATCTCAGCGGTGATGTCGTGCAAAATAACGACCTCGCCGATCGTCCGGCCGTCCTCTGCGATTACCGGTGCAAGCGTCCGGCTCACAACTCGGTCGCCCACCTGAAAGTGCTCACCGCCCCGCTGGCCGAACACCTCGCGCGTCTGGGTTATCTGTTCAAGCGGCAGATCGTCGAGCGTGAGGCGCTGCTCCTGCCAGTCGCTGAGATCGAAGAGCTGCTCGGCCACCGTGTTAAGCAATACGATCTGGCGGCGTTCATCGGCCACCACCACACCATCGCCGATCGAGGCAAGAATAGCCTGGCGCTGCTTGGCATCTGTCTGCGCCTGCATAAACAGCACCGCGTTATACAGCACCGTCACCGCCATATTGGCGATCACCGTGAGACCCTGGCGGTCGGCCTCGCCGCGGCGGCGGTTGATCTCGGCCTCGATCGCCCGCATCTCCTTGTAGGCGATGACGAGGAAGTTGCCGCTGCCGCAGGCGGGGTCGAACACCCGGATCCTCGCCATGCGGTTGCGCAGGTTCAGGAGCTTGCGCGGGTTGTCGCCGGCCTCCTCCAGCTTTCGCGCAGGTCGTCGAGGAACAGCGGGTTCAGTACCTTTGATGTA